>DZAL01000013.1 GCA_022729575.1 Thiomargarita sp. | reverse complement strand
TCAGGTTTTAACCTTGAAGGTCTGGTTTTAGACCTTCAAGGTTTCTTTGGCCGGTTTAACCTAATGGCATTGTAGCTAAAGCCTCTACTCCAATTCATATACTAAAATAGGTGTTGCACACAAGGTCAGACTCTAAAACACCACCCACATTGCATCACTACCGGAAAAACTAAGGTGGACGCCGCCAATGTGGGTAAAAGGCGAATCTGCTGGTGTATGCAGAAACTTTATTGCCACGATTATTCCCAAATCACCAAAAACCAGTTATTATTGACACCGTTACGCACCAATTTATTACTTAATCTGTAAGGTCTCTTTCAATGAAACTACTCAATAAGTCTTTACACGATATTTTCCACCGTATTCCAATCGCCTGGTTAGTGTTAGTGATTTCACTCATTGCCACTGTGTGGGGCTGGTTTATCGTCAAACAAGTCAGTCAACAGCAAATCCGAAGCACAGTGTTTGATTATCGCGTTGAACGTATCAAAAATGCGATTCTTAACCGCATGTTTATCTATCAACAGATGTTAGAAGGGGGGGCCGGTTTATTTGCCGCCTCCGTTTCGGTAGAACGTTACGAATGGCACGATTACGTCCAGAATTTACATCTGGAGAAAAATTATTCAGGTATTCAAGGTGTCGGCTTTAGCAAACGTATCCTTCCCCAAGACCTGGCGAATCACCAGGCGGCAATTCGGGCCGAAGGGGGATTTTTTGCTAACTATACTCTCAGACCTGCGGGAGAACGTGAAGAATACACGTCGATTATTTATTTAGAACCCCTGGATAAACGTAATCAGCAAGCCATTGGTTACGATATGTTTGCAGAACCCACGCGCCACACCGCGATGGCCCGGGCGCGTGATACGGGAGAAATCGCCCTCTCGGGCAAAGTGACCCTGGTTCAAGAAATTGACCCAGATGTTCAAGCCGGTTGTCTCCTCTATATTCCAGTTTATCGGAACGGGCAACCCCACGACACGGTGGCGGAAAAACGGGCCACTTTGGTTGGCTATGTGTATAGCCCGTTCCGCATGAATGATTTAATGCGCGGGATTTTTGGCGAACACCATGACCTGCAAATTGATTTTCATATTTATGATGCTGATAACATCAATCATCTTACCCCAGATAAATTGATATATGACAAGGCGAGAACGTATCATACCAAAAACGACCCATTCAATTACTCGCCACAATTTACTCGCCTCGATACCCTAGTCATCGCTGGGCATCCTTGGACTATTCAGTTTGCTACCTTACCTGAGTTTGAGGTTGCTACCCAAACTTATACCGCCCGTGTCGTGTTGTTTGGCGGCCTCCTCGTAAGTTTTCTGCTATTTGGCATGACTCGTTCCTTGGAAACCGCCCAGTCGCTGATAGTAGAACAACAAACCAACGCTCGGTTACAAACCGAAATTCGGGAACGTCATCAAGTCGAACAAGCCTTGCAACAGAGTGAAGAACGCTTGAGTCAAGTCCTCGATCATTCACCACTGGCACTCCTGGTCTCGGAAGGGGATGAACAACACTTTATTTACATTAACCAACGCTTTCTCCAACTGATTGGTTATACTCTCCAAGATATGTCTTCAGTCGCTGATTGGTGGCCCTTAGCCTATCCCGACAAACACTATCGCCAGGCCATTATTGACCGATGGCACCACCGGTTTACTGAGGCTGAGGCCACGGGCCAACCGATTCAGCCAGTGGAAGCAAATATTCATTGCAAAGACGGCACGGTCCGAGTATTTGAGGTGCATCTAACCAGAGTTAATCGTTTAAACTTTGTGGCGTTCGTGGACTTAACCGAACGCCAACGAATAGAACAAGCCTTGCAGCAAAGTGAAGAACGCTTTGACCTAGCTATGCGTGGATCTAGTGATGGACTGTGGGATTGGAATATCGTCACGCATGAAGTCTATTTTTCACCGCGTTGGAAAGAGATGTTAGGCTATGCGGACCACGAGATTCCCCATCATTTGACCGAATGGAGTAAACGAGTTCATCCAGCCGACCTGGAGAAAACCATGTCAGAGGTGACGGCCTACCTCGAAAAAAAGCGACCATTTTATGAAAATATCCATCGTGTGCAACATAAAGAGGGGCATTATGTTTGGATTTTAGACAGAGGGTTTGCCGTGTGGAATACCGAAAGTAAACCGGTTCGTATGGTCGGCACCCATACGGATTTAACCGCCCTCAAACAAACCGAAGAGGCACTGAAAAATAGTGAAATGGCACTGCGTCGCAACCGTGACGAACTACTCTGCTATTTCGAACAGCCGTTGGTAGGTATGCTTTCCAGCAATTTCAAGAACAAGACCCTTCAGATTAACCAGTGTTTCTGCGACATCGTGGGTTATAGCCAAGAAGAGATGCAAATCTTAGACTGGGCCGAGATTACTCACCCTGATGATTTAGTGATTGACCAAGCCTATTTTAACCAAGTCTTACGTGGCGAAATTGATTCTTATGAAATGGAAAAACGCTATATTCACAAAGACGGGCATCTCGTCTATGTTCATTTCGCCGTCAATGGTGTCCACGATGAACAAGGACCGCTAGAATATTTTATCGCCATGGTGTTGGACATTAGCCGACATAAACAGGCCGAACAGGCCCTCGAAACGAATCGCCTCTTGTTGCACTCTATCATCAACAGCACCCCGGATTTTATCTATATGAAGGATTTACAGGGGCGGTATCTGTTATTTAATACCGCTTCTGAGAAAGCCATTGGCAAACGTATGGCGGAAGTGCTGGGCCAAGATGACTATTTCCTCTTCTCCCCGAACGAGGCGAAAACCATCATAGCCAGTGACCGTCAAGTGCTTGAAGGCCAGTCAGCCATAACTTATGAAGAGGTCGTCACCTTTGCCAGTGGTGAAGTGATGACTTTACTGGCCACCAAGGGTCCTGTGTTTAACCCAGCCGGCGAGAAGATCGGCTTATTTGGCATTGTGCGTGACTTCACTGAACGCAAACAAATGGAACTGGATTTACAACACGCCAAAGACGCTGCCGAAGTCGCCAACCGTGCCAAAAGCGCGTTTTTAGCGAAAATGAGTCATGAATTGCGAACTCCCTTAAATGGTATTTTAGGGTATGCGCAAATTCTCCGTCGGGACAACAGTCTTACCGAAGAACAAAGAGAAGGTATTCATATCATTGAGAGAAGCGGCGAATATCTACTGGCCCTGATTAACGATATTTTAGACCTGGCCAAAATAGAAGCCGGTAAAACCGAATTGTTTCCAATCATCGTACCCGTGGCAGAATTTTTGCGGGAGGTTGAACACTTGTTCCAAATGCGTGCGGCACAAAAAGGCATTCGGTTTTCTTATCAAACCTTATCCGAATTGCCCATGGCCATCGAAGTTGATGAAACCAGACTGCGCCAAGTGCTAATTAACTTATTGGGCAATGCGTTTAAATTTACCGAACGGGGGGAAGTCACCTTAAGCGTGGCCTCTACGGAAGGAGAACTGTGTGTTCAAGTCATCGACCAAGGGTGTGGTATTGCCACTGCCGATTTAGACAAAATCTTCCTGCCGTTCCAACAAGTGGGAGATAAAAAATACTGGGGACAGGGGACCGGATTAGGCTTACCCATCACAAAAAAATTAGTCGAGATGATGGGTGGCGAATTGCGCGTGACCAGCACCTTGGGACAAGGCAGTACCTTCTCGGTATTACTCAAATTGTCTCAAGTCCCCAACCTGTTGCACCCGCGGGCCGACTCCAAGTTACCTAAGATTATCGGTTATCAAGGTCGTCCCCGTACCGTGTTGGTGATTGATGACAATTTGGTTAATCGTTCCGTTCTAGTCAAATTGTTGACCAGTTTGGGATTTACCACCCTAGAAGCAGTTGATGGTCAAGACGGTCTAAATAAAGCACAGGAAATACCGTCCATCGATTTAATTTTAATTGACTTAGTGATGCCGGTTCTGGATGGCTTTGCCGTGATACAACAAGTGAGACAAATCCCCCATTGTCAAACCACCGTATTGATAGCCGTGTCCGCGAGTGCTTTTGAGACGGACCGCCAAAAGACTCTCGATTTGGGCTGCCAGGACTTCATTGCTAAACCGGTCAAGTTTGAGGAATTTCTGGAACGCTTACGAATAGACTTGAATTTGACTTGGCGATATGACCAAACCATAACGGTTTCTACCTCTTCTGAAGTAAGCATCTTACCGATAGAAGTACCACCGGTGGAACTCACTTCGACCCAAGTGACGGACCTACTTCATTTAGCCCGAAGTGGAGACGTGGGGGGTGTCATGGACTATACCGAAGGACTAGCCAAAGTTGATGAAGCACTAGCGAATTTTGCGCGTTATATTCACCAATTAGCAGAACAATTTGAGATCGGGAAAATTTGTGAGATTTTGGAGAAATAGATTTTTCAACTCTGGCAGAGTGGCAGTGGTAAAGGTATAGTCCCTTAGAAGAAAAGGGAAACGCTGGACTAGAGGCTTTAGCCGCAATGCCATTAAGTTAAGTTACGTTGGAGTCCAAACCTTCAGATTTGGACGAGATTGGTTAAGGTAAGACGGCGTTGCCAAAGCTGAAGCTTTGGACTCCAACGCCGTAACTTTAGCTTAACTTAATGGCCTTGAGGCTTTAGCCGGTGAGGGTTGGCACCTAGTTTAAAGTAACGGGTTAGCCCGTTACCGGCTAAAGCCTCAATGCCATTCACCTCGTTCCCACGCGCCGCGTGGGAATGCTGCCAGGACGCTCCGCGTCCACCCTTAACTTTGGAGTACAAATCTTCAGATTTGTACTCCAGACCTGATGAAACCACTACACCTGCAACCGCGAAATATCCGCTACCTGCAAAAATAAACTCCGTACCGTTTGTAAAAATGCCAATCGATTTTTACGCACCGCTTCATCCTCCACCATTACCATCACGGTATCAAAAAAGTTGTCGATAGTCGAACGTAAGGTGGCTAAATGTTGTAAAGTCGAATGATAATCTCCTTGTTTGACCAATGGACCAGTGTGGCTCATCACGGTCTGCACTTGGTCATATAACTGTTTCTCGGCGGCTTCATTGAAATGAGCCGGCTCCGGTGAGGCAGGAAAATTCTCCTCTGTTTTCTTCAAAATATTGTGAATGCGTTTATTGGCACTAGCTAAACTGATAAAATCCGGTTGGTCGCGGAAGGCGACGATACCACGAATTCGATGGTCGGCATCTAAAGGAGAAGTCGGACGACAAGCTAACACCGCGTCGACCACATCATAACCCACGCCTTGGTCTTGATAATAACTGCGTAAACGTTCCAACATGAAATCAAACACCTGAGTGCTAGTATCCGCCTGCATAAGGTTTTGAGGATAAGCTGCTTGTGCTTCAATTAATAACTGCTGCACGTCCAGCGGCAACTTGCTTTCAATGGTCATTCGCAACACACTGATAGCGGCGCGGCGTAAACCAAACGGGTCCTTATCACCAGTCGGTGGTTGATTAATCCCAAAAATGCCCACTAAAGTATCCAATTTATCCGCAATCGACAAGGCTTGACCTAACACGGTAGTTGGTAACACATCACCAGCAAAGCGTGGCAAATATTGTTCCCGCACCGCCACTGCCACACCTTCGATTTCACCATCATGACGAGCATAGTATTCGCCCATAATTCCTTGTAATTCGGGAAACTCACTGACCATATTAGTCACCAAATCACATTTAGACAACAGCGCGGCGCGAACCCCTTGCAATTCCTCACCGCCCAGCAATTTGGCCATCTGACCCGACAATTTCGCCACTCGTTTCGACTTATCGTACAGACTCCCTAATTTATTTTGAAACATCACCGTTTTTAATTGCTCTAACCGACTCTCTAAAGTTTTGGCACGGTCTTGGTGCCAAAAAAATGCCGCATCACTTAAGCGCGGACGAATCACTCGCTCATTTCCCTGGCGCACCACCTCTGGTTGCAAACTCTGCAAATTACTCACCGCAATAAATCGTGGTAATAATTTACCCGCCGCATCCACCACGGGGAAGCATTTTTGATTACCTTTCATCGTCGCGATAATCGCTTCCGCCGGCACTTGCAAAAATTTCTCTTCAAAGTTGCCCACGACGGGGACTGGCCATTCGACCAGACTGGTCACTTCATCTAATAACGCTTCCTCAATGACCGCAATACCTCCAGTATCTTTAGCCGCTTGTGCCACTCCTTGTCGAATTTGGTCGCGGCGAGTGGCGAACGCGGGAATGACATACCCCGTCTCGGTCAAGGTCTTCACATAATCATTCGGGTGGTTTAAGACTACAGGTGCCGGTTGATGGAACCGATGTCCACGAGTCTCTCGACCACTTCGAATACCTAAGATGGTAGCCTCAATCACCTCATTCCCTAACAACAAGACTATCCAATGTACGGGGCGAACAAATTCAAACGGTAAATTACTCCAACGCATTCGTTTGGGAATCGGTAAAGCGGCTAAGGCTTCCTCCACCAAAGTTGGAATCAAGGTCGTGGTGGCTTGACCGGTTTGCACACTACGATGCACCAACCAAGTGCCTTTATCGGTCTCCACCTTGGTCAACGCCGCCACGTCGACGCCACAAGATTTCGCAAATCCCATGACCGCTTTCGTCGGTTGTCCAGTTTTATCATAAGCCGCGGCAAAGGCTGGGCCACGTCGTTCCACTTCACGGTCGGCTTGCTGAGTCGCCACGGCGGAGACTATCACCGCCAATCGTCGTGGCGTCGCATAAGGAGTAATACGGTGATAAGCCAACTGGCGTTGTTCCAATCCTTTAGCGATCGCCGCGGCGAAGGCTTCGGATAAACCTAATAACGATTTGGGTGGTAGCTCTTCGGTACCAATTTCAATCAATAAATCACGAGTAGTCGCTTCAGTCATAAATTAAGCCTCCTTGGCAATTTTGGCAGTTAGAGAACACATAGGGAAATTCAACGCTTGACGACGGTCATAATAGGCTTGAGCAACGGCACGGGCTAAGGTGCGCACCCGTAAAATATAGCCTTGTCGCTCAGTAACCGAAATCGCATGACGCGCATCGAGCAAATTAAAAGTATGAGAAGTTTTTAACATCATCTCATAAGCCGGTAACGGTAAACCTGTTTCAATTAACGATTTACTTTCTCGTTCGTACAGGTTAAATAATTGGAACAAATCTGGCACTGGCGCGTGTTCAAAATTATAAGTTGACATTTCCACTTCATTTTGATGGAACACATCACCATAAGTAATACGACCCAGTGGCCCATCAGTCCACACCAAATCAAACACGCTCTCCACACCTTGCAAATACATCGCAATGCGTTCTAAACCGTAAGTAATTTCACCGGTGACCGGTTTACATTCCAAGCCACCGACTTGTTGAAAATAGGTAAATTGGGTCACTTCCATCCCATTTAACCAAATTTCCCAACCCAGTCCCCAGGCCCCCAAAGTGGGTGATTCCCAATTATCCTCGACAAAGCGAATATCATGGACTAGGGGGTCAATCCCTAACATTTTCAAGGACCCCAAATAGAGGTCTTGGATATTCAGAGGAGACGGCTTAATCACCACTTGGTATTGATAGTAATGTTGTAAGCGATTGGGATTTTCGCCATAGCGACCATCAGTTGGCCGCCGCGATGGTTGCACATAAGCCGCACTCCAAGGCTCAGGCCCGATGGCGCGTAAAAAAGTTGCAGGATGAAAAGTTCCCGCGCCGACTTCCATATCGTAAGGTTGCTGTAACACACAACCTTGTTTAGCCCAATACTCTTGCAGGGCTAAAATTAAGTCTTGAAACGTGGTAGGTGATGACACGTTGTTCTCCTGTTAAAAAGTGAAGGTTGGTTTTGAAGGAAATGATTATAACTGAAAGGTTGGAATAATGGAAGTCTTTACCCTTTTGTAGTATTATTGTGGTTTTTCTTGGACTTATCAAACCTGATAGGTTTAGGGTTAAACCTGACAGGTTTTCAAGACCTGTCAGGTTTAGCTAGGTAGCTAGGTAGGGTGGGCAAGTGTTTATTTGCCCATCTTCTCAAGCCTTCGAGGTGGTGGGCAACGATAAACCTGTTGCCCACCCTACTTGACTCAAGCCTTCGAGGTGGTGGGCAACGATAAACCTGTTGCCCACCCTACTTGACTTTTTAAAACAGGTTCTGACATAATCCGCTCAGGTCGTCAATCCGTTGTACTCGATTAGAAAAATACTTTTATGAATACTTTTGAACTACGTCAAACCATTGAGGATTATCTTAACCAATTATCACCTCAACATCTCAATTTAATCGCTAAATTACTGGCCTATCTGACAGAACCAGAAAGTCAAGCAGCCACGCAAGAATTGCTAGACATTCCGGGCTTTGGGGAAACCTTTGAACGAGGTCAACAACAACTTGCTGAGGGACGAGTAACGCTTAGTGAACAGTTGAAAAGGAAATACTAATGTACTCAGCCAGTTTAAGCGACCAAGCCAAGACGTTTTTTGAAGAAGCTACTGCGTGTTATCAGAAGTAGTCGCCCACGAAGTGGCAAGGGCACCTTAACAGGTATTTAACAAATATCTACAGTTAGTGGATTATCCTGCTGAATTAGTTAAAATTACGCCAGCCGTAGTGGAACTGACCAATCTTTATATTCAAAGGCAAATCTTGACCACCAAATACTATGATGATGCTACCCACATTGCGCTGGCGACGGTTTATGATGTAGACATTTTGGCGAGTTGGAATTTTCGTCTCATTCTCCACGCGAGGTATTTACTTATGGAAATTATCAACACGATGGCCATGATTCGTCAGATTCGGGATGAGGATTCGCAATGGTTAAAAAACCAGACCGTTGAAAACATCATTGCGTTTTATCGTGACGGGGCCAAACGGGCCGAGGAACGGGCTAAACAATGCCGTTTAGAATTAAAGTTGAAACAGTAGTGTAGGGTGGACAACGTCTTTTCGTTGCCTATCATTTAAAACCCAAACCTGACAGGTCTTCGAGACCTGTCAGGTGTAACCACACTTCCCTATTGCCCCACCTTATCCCCCACCACCCCCACTGTCCACTCCGCCCGTGCCCGCACCACCCTCTGGTGTGACCGACAAAAATGACTTGACCGCAACTAACTGAGGGATAACACCCCTTCGAGGGATATTATCCCTATTGGCTGGCCAGAATCATTTGAAAACTCTCGCGGGCTTGACTTCTCTTAGAATAGTTGCTATTGTGGTGACTCACTAAAAGGAGAATTAAGGTTTATGATTTCAATTACGTTACAACTTCCCGAAGAATCTTTAGTGGCTTTACACTGGAGTGAAACTGAAGCCAGTAAATCCTTACGTCTGGTGGCTGCCGTCAAACTCTTTGAATTAGGACAACTCTCATCAGGTGCGGCTGCCGACTTCGCGGGCATACCCAAGGTGCTGTTTTTAACCAAACTAGCCGATTATGGGGTGGACACTTTTAATTTGACCAAAGCCGATTTGGACGGAGAAACACGACTGGTTTGATTTTTTTGCAATACTTCACCTCCTCAATATTTACACCAACTTCACCAACAGAAATTACTTGACCTCAAGTGAAGAGTGTACTAGAATATCACTTAGGATAATCCAATTAACTTCTTCATTGACATCCTTAACCCAGGAGACTTTCATGTACCTCAACCAGATTCCCAAACCCATTATCAAAAGCACTCGCCCAGCCAGTGGCAATCCGGCGGCGAAATTAAGAAATATCGAATGGCTTCGCCAACATCATCAAGAATATCAAGGCCAATGGATAGCGTTGTCTGATGGCTTGTTACTGGGGGCCAATTCAAATTTTTTGGAATTGTTCAAAGCCATCGACCATTCCAACCAACTCAGCGTAGCTGTTTTTATCAGCTTAAAAACGGACCTCTAGGGATTGATTCCATGATGATACATCTTTATAAACACAACCAAACGATTTCTCGTTGGAGTAGCGGGGCGGCTTATTTCTATCCACGCTATGATTTGGGTTCTTATAGATTGCCTATCGGTGTGGAATGTGAATTTGTAGCCATACAAACCAGACAGATAGCACTATTGGATACTGCGGCTGAATTATCAATAGTTGGTGAAAACATCTGTCAAGCGTTTCAAGAAAAACAGGTCTCGTTAGACTTCCCGATTGGCAAGCAGATAATTAACACCAGGCTAGGCAATTTTGAGGGTACTTTGCATCGTGTGGAAGTTTTATTAAAATCGGATTGGGGAGAAGATTTACTGATAGACAGCACCTTCCTCTTTTGCGAAGATTGGCACGGTCCCACGGTGCTAGGTTTCCACGGCTTTTTAGAAAGAGTTCGGTTGGCTATTGAACCAGATTATGAGAAAATTGGCTGTATTTATTTCGCGGCGACCGAATCATAAAATATGGTTCTCGTTTCAACCGCGTTGCGCTGGAGTCCGATTCTTCAAGAGACCCAAACCTGACAGGTTTTCGAGACCTGTCAGGTTTAGCATCTTCTTGACCTTAAGTGCCATAAGGAGTGAGAATTAGGGAACCTCACTACCAACCACCACTGGCTTTTTAAAACAGGTTCTGACATAATCCGCTCATATCGTCAATTCGTTGTACTCGATTAGGAAAATACTTTTATGAATACTTTTGAACTACGTCAAACCATTGAGGACTATCTTAACCAATTATCTCCTCAACATCTCAATTTAATCGCTAAATTACTAGCCTATCTGACCGAACCAGAAAGTCAAGCGGCCACGCAAGAATTGCTAGACATTCCGGGCTTTGGGGAAACCTTTGAACGAGGTCAACAACAATTGGCCGAGGGACGAGTAACGCCTAGTGAACAGCTAGGTAGGGTGGGCAAGTGTTTATTTGCCCACCTTCTCAAGCCTACTTGACTACCTCTCTGGGTGAATAAATCGGAATCAAATTAAAGTTTCCACCACTGCCCTCAAACCTGACAGTTGGATAGTCAAGTGTTTATTTGCCCGCTAAAAAATTTAATTCAATTGTTCTTGACTACTTGTGGGGCCTAGTATAATTTAGTTTAGATTATTTCAAAAGTGCTTGTAATCATCCTTGAATAAACTGATTTAACGAAACTTTTCTTGACCATCAAATATAGTGAAATTCATCTTAATCTATACTATTTCATCTGGAGTGCAATAAGAATTATTGCACCGCAACGCGCCGCCAGGCGCAATAATTCTTATTGCGCTCCAGAGGGAAGGTATAATTTTATATGAATTTTACTATACTATGATGATGCCACCCACATTGCGTTGGCAACTGTCTATGATGTGGATATTTTGACGAGTTGGAATTTTCGTCATATTGTTCATGTGAGTAAGATTCAAGCCTTCAATGCCATTAATTTGGAACAAGGTTATAAACCCATTGCCATTCATTCACCACGAGAGGTATTTACTTATGGAAACTATCAACACGCTGGCCCTGATTCGTCAGATTCGGGATGAGGATTCTCAATGGTTAAAAAACCAGACCATTGAAAACATCATTACGTTTTATCGTGACGGGGCCAAACGGGCCGAGGCACGGGCTAAACAATGTCGCTTAGAATCGCAAAAATCAGGGAAGCAGTCATCACCACAAACCTGACAGGTCTCCCAGACCTGTCAGGTTTTACCCCACACCCCAAACCTGACAGTAGACTAGGTAGGGTGGGCAAGTGTTTATTTGCCCACCTTCTCAAGCCTTCGAGGTGGTGGGCAACGATAAACCTGTTGCCCACCCTACTTGACTACCGCTAAAACTGTGGTTTATAAGGCACCGGCGTTCGACGCGCTTGTTTAAGCAAGGCACCAAAAATAGGATTGTTAGCCACTCGTTCATTCAAAATTCGCTGGGCTTCCTCTGGCGGCACACCTGCAAACTCTTTAGCTAGTTTTTGTTGAATCTCCCATTTCAGTTGTACACAATCAAAAGATTTGTTCATAACGAGACTACCTCTCTGGGTGAATAAGTTGGAATGGGTTTGTAACCATTCAGTAGATTAACTGCATGATAGCCACTAATTTTTTCATAGTGGACAATATGTCGAAAATTCCAACTGACCACCATATCTACTTCTGCCACCGAGGCAGCCGCAATATGTTGGGCATCGGCCAATGAACTTGCCCCGACCACTTTGGCGGTTAAGTAAGCATCCCGTAACTGGTTAATGACGGGACTATCGGGAATGACCTCCAGTCGGTCAGCAGAAATCTCCGTTAACACCCGTTGCACCCGTGCCGGCGCCTTGTCCAATTCTTGGGTGGTCAACGACGAAATGACCAGGATGAATTTACCGGCTTGGATTTCCTTAAATAGGGCCAAGCTGGCTTCGGCAAATTCATTATCAAAGCAACCGCCAAAGACGGAAGTGTCAACGTAAATACGTAAAGTTTTTATCATTGTCAAATATTTCCCATGGTTCTAAAACTATTCAGGGATAAATCTAAGAAAGTAAACAGAGTTACCAGATAAGTGTAAACCAATTCTAGTAACTGGTCAAATGACAGGTGAACCTTTATCAGTTTCTCCACTCAGAACCCTCGTATACCATGGTACAATAAGAATTATTACAACGTTGTGGAGTCCAAATCTTTAGATTTGGCTACTGCTCCACCTTATCCCCCACCACTCCTACCGTCCATTCCACCCGTGCCTTCACCGCCTTATCCTGCACCTCCTTCAATCCCTGCAACACCTTTAAATCCTCCATCGTCCCTGTCTCCTCCAAACTTCTTAACATCTTATCAATTGCCCGATAAGCCGCCTGCACAAAGATTGTCTCGTCCACCGAGTCGATGCCCGCCCGCTTAATCTCCTCCCGTTGCCCAATCAAGGTCGCCACCCATTTTCCAGTCGCCACCTTTGCTAATCCCTCCTGCGCCCCTTCTCGTACTTTTCTCAACGAATGTTTCAGCAACGCTATCCCCACCTTTAGGTCCAGCCGGGCCAGGGCATACCCCAATTCAAATTCCCAAATCTCTTGTTGCCAAGTGCTATCCTCAGCAGTGGGGGGAGAGGTTTGTGAGGTTTCACAAGCCAAGGAAGTGGTCGTCGTTATTCCAGTTTTCTTATCCCGCCGGTCACGCCATGCTTGTTTGCGCTTGGTCAAATTCTGCAATTGGTCTTGCAAAAAGGGCACCGCGGCGGGATGACCGTTGTCACCCAAGGCTTGGAAAACGGCCAGAACAAACGGATTACGTTGGTCATCAATCTGTTCTTGTGCAATGCTATTAAGAATAATTTGCACCACCTCTTCCGTGCCCAGCGCAGTGATTGCTTTCAAGGCATCTCTCCGCAGCCCAAACACGGCCTTTGAATCGTTAATAATACTGACCAATTTGGCTTGAATGTTGGCTTTATAATCTGGAAGAGGTTCTGACGATGGCTTATACTTAACCGTAACGGGAAATGTTACCGAGGTGCTAGAACCAGTAAAAGGAGTAGCAACCTCTGCTTGTGTAGAAAGTAGTGTGGATTTCTTGTCGGCGCTGAGAATTTCTCCCAAAGCTACTACCACGGCGCGTCGGATATGAATATTATCCTTGTTGAGTCGCGAGTAAAGTCGAGTAAGCAAGGGCAATACGGAAGACGTTTGACCAGTCTTTATCTGTTGGAGGATGTCAATTTTTATAGGCTCCCCTTGAGAAAGATTGGAAGGTTTAACGCCTTGAGGACTTCCTAAACGCCATAACGCTTCAGCGGCACTGCGACAAACGTCAGAGTCGGAATCCTTGAGTAAGGCGACTAACGGTGTCACCGCCGCCACACTTCCCAGTTGGCCTAACGCTTTTGCAGCATAGCTACGAATGTAAGAGTCTGAATCCTTGAGTAAGGCGAGTAACGGTGTCACCGCTGCCACACTTCCCAGTTGGCCTAACGCTTTTGCAGCATAGCTACGAATGTAAGAGTCTGAATCCTTGAGTAAGGCGAGTAACGGTGTCACCGCTGCCACACTTCCCAGTTGTCCTAAGGCTTCGACGGCACTGCTATTAACGTCAGGATCCTTGAGTAAGGCGATTAAAGGTGTCAGTGCCTCGGCACTTCCCAGTTGTCCTAAGGCTTCGGCGGCACGGCTACTAACGTCAGGGTCCTTGAGTAAGGCGACTAACGGTGTCACCGCCTCCACACTTCCCAGTTGTCCTAAGGCCGCGGCGGCACGGCTACTAACGTCAGGGTCCTTGAGTAAGGCGACTAACGGTGTCACCGCCTCCACACTTCCCAGTTGTCCTAAGGCCGCGGCGGCACGGCTACTAACGTCAGAGTCGGAATCCTTGAGTAAAGCGAGTAACGGTGTCACCGCCGCCACACTTCCCAGTTGTCCTAAGGCCTCGGCGGCACGGCTACGAACGTCCTCATTGGAATCCTTGAGTAAGGCGACTAACGGTGTCACCGCCTCCACTCTTCCCAGTTGTCCTAAGGCCTCGGCGGCACGGCTACGAACGTCCTCATTGGAATCCTTGAGTAAGGCGACTAACGGTGTCAGCGCCTTGGCACTTCCCAGTTGGCCTAACGCTTTTGCGGCACTGGCGCGAACCCACGATTCGGAATCCTTGAGTAAGGCGACTAACGGTGTCACCGCCTCCACTCTTCCCAGTTGTCCTAAAGCAGAGGCGGCACTGCTACCAACGTCCTCCTTGAGGAAGACATCTGACGGTGTCATCGCCTCCCAATTGGACTCCTTGAGTAAGGCGACTAACGGTGTCACCGCCGCCACACTTCCCAGTTGGCCTAACGCATAGGCGGCATAGCTACGAACGTTCTCGTTTGAATCCTTGAATAAGGCGATTAACGGTGTCACTGCCTCCACACTTCCCAGTTGTCCTAACGCATAGGCGGCACTGCTACGAACGTCAGAGTCGGAATCCTTGAGTAACTCGATTAACGGGGTCACGGCTTGCGAACTTCCCAGTTGTCCTAACGCATAGGCGGCACGGCTACGAACGTCAGACTCGGAATTCTTGAGTAAGGCGACTAACGGTGTCACCGCCTCCACACTGCCCAGTTGATCTAAGGCTTCGGCGGCACGGAGACGAACGCCCCCATCGGAATCCTTGAGTAAGGCGACTAACGGTGTCACCGCCTCCACACTGCCCAGTTGTCCTAAGGATTCGGCGACACGGAGACGAACGTCAGAATTGGAATTCTTCGACCATTCAATCAAAACTGCAATTGCCCGTTTATCTCTAGTACCCCCCAATATAAAAGCAACAGCCGCACGAATCCCCCCTTCTTCATCTGTCATAGCCTCCAACAATGTGGCAAAAGGGGGACGTGTGCTTGCTAAACCCTCTGAAATAGCCCGGCTTACCGCATTTGACTCCTTATGGTAACGCTCTCGCAACCACTCAAAACTCTCCTCCATGCGAAAATCCGGCAAATCAGCCACTACTTTTTTTGACAAATCAACATCTACTCCTTGAGACAGCGTCGCCTCCGCCAAACAAAACGCCTTCCCAAATTCCCCCAACTCCCCATACCCCGCCACTCTCTCCCGCAAAGGCCATTGTTCCACCACCTCCAAATTCAAAGACGCAATCTCCCCCACGGGCCGCCGATTAAACAACTTATCCGCCTCAATATCATTCCGCCCATAATCCGTCTCATACACATAACCCTGTTGCCCAAAAAAATCAAAACTTCCCAACTTCCCCTGATACACCTCAATCACATCCGACACCCCACTCTGCGGACTTAACCGCAAATGCACCTGCGTATAATTCACCCACCCATCATACCCCACCACCACGCCCACCAACCCCACGGCCACTACACCCCCACGAATCAACGACCGCCAAATAAACTGCTGCCGCTTATACCCCTCATTCCACTCATACACATGCTTGGCAAACACATCATGATACAACTCATACCAAATCTTCCCTTGCCGGTCCTGCTGCCGCAACACCCGCTGCTCATCCAACCGCTTCAACACCGCCCCCAACTCCGCCTCCGCTACCCGCAACGTCGCTGCCAACTCCGCCAACGGTCGCGCCAACTTCGTCCCATACCGACTCACCAACAAATCAAACGCCGCCGACGCTAACTTCTTCTCCCGCCGCGAGAAATTCTGGATAGTCTTGCGAAAATAATGATTCAACAACCCCTCGGCCCGACCTTGTGCCACATAAATGGCCAGCGAAATAACCCGCGTCCGTTCCGTCTCCGGATGCGCCCACAACTGCATACACACAATCTGCAAATGCGGCGGCTCCACCCGCAACTCCTCCTTCCCACTGACCGCCTCCACCCCCATTCTCTCCGTCTGTTCCCGCCGACTTAAATCTTTCCACAACTCGGTCAACAACGCTGGTTCATACGCCACCTCCTTCCGCATCACGGGCTGTTCAATCGCCTCTTTCGCCTGCGCCTCCGTCAACTTCTCCAACCGATAAAAGTTCTCAATCAAAAACGTCGGCATATATTCCTTAAACGCATTCAACTCCAAAGCAAAATCTTCCCGCATGGCAATCACAAACACCGTCGGCGTCTCACCATCATGAATCGCCAACGACAACTGTTCAATGAACGGCTGAAACTCCTCCTGATAACGCTGATAGTAAAAAAACTCCTCAAACTGGTCTAAAATAATCACCAACGGGTCACTACTCAACAAAGTACAAAAATTGAGAAAATCCTTTAAAACCACCGACGCTTGCTGATGAGCATCGGGCGTTAAACGACCATCACGTTGGAAATAGTCCAACACCTTCTGTTTAAACGTCTCCAACGGCTTCTCGACCCAATCGCGGAGATAAATCACATCCAACGGCGCATAAAACGAATGCGCCGGCTGCTTCAACTCCGGAATCACCCCGGCTTGTAACAATGAACTTTTACCGACACCACTGGCGGCAAATAAAAAGGTTAACTTACGGGCACGAATTTTATCCACCAAAATGCGAATATCCTCGGCACGTCCAAAAAAATTATCTTTGTCTCGTTCCTCGTAAGGAGTGAGACCTTTGTAAGGCTGTTGAGATAAATTGTTCATATAAGTTATTGATTGTCTGAATCAGAATTTTCAGAATGTAGGGTGCGTTAGGCGCGTGTTTTTGCGCCGTAACGCACCATTTTTATGGTTTTATGGCAATTTATACGATGGTGCGTTACGCTACGCTCTACGCTCGCTACTTTACTGATAAATGGTGGGCAACGATAAACCTGTTGCCCACCCTACTTTACTGTACTATTCCCTCTGGAGTGCAATAAGAATTATTGCGCCGCTACGCGCCGCCAGGCGCAATAATTCTTATTGCACTCCAGAGGGTACGTACAATTTTATATGGATTTTACTATATACGGTGAGCGGATAACCAGCACTAGGTTTTTGGGTGGTTAACGGAATTACAATAGCAGTACCTACTTTAGCTAACGCTTGCCGTTGTACAATTAAGCAAGGTCTTGCCGTACCTTGTTGTTCACGTCCTTCTGTGGGAAACAGTCGAACCCGATGAATGGCTCCTCGATTCAATATCAAAATACACCCTCCTTACCCACGAGTTCAAAGTAATCTCCAATGCTTTCCTCAGCGTCACTTTGCTCTTGCGATAAATCAAGTTTAGCCGCTTGTGCCACTATCTGGGCATCCATTCGGGCATGTAAAATTTGTACCAGCGCTACTTCGATCAACGCCGACAAATTAGGATATTCTGATGAAGTCAATAATGGCTCGATTTGTACTAGCAACGGCTGCGGTAGAGTCGCACTGATTTGGATATAAGGAACTGCTTGCATTGAGACCTCCAGTGTATCATTGGTGCTACTTATTATATTATATCACTCTGGTGCCAGGCAGAATAGTTAAATTAATCTCATTCTGAAAATTCTAAAATTCTGAAAATTCTGATTCAGACCATTATATCTGATAAATGGTGGGCCACGAGAAACCGGTTGCCCACCCTACTTTACTAATATAACTAAAATAACCAGAACCAGGAGTACAAAGCGGAGCTTTGTACAAAGCTCCGCTTTGTACTCCTGGGATTATCTCCTGGGATTATCTCCTGGGATTATCTCCTGGGATTATCTCCTGGGATTATCTCCTGGGATTATCGGCCCCGTTTTTTGCCAAATTCCGCAATCAACTCCTCCCGCGACCATTGCAATAAGTAATCAGCCACTTCTTGAGGAGAACATTGTACCAACGAATCAATGACCTTTGACAGACTTCGATCCACTTTGCCAAAACGAGATTTCAGCAGATTTTCGACCAAAGTTCGCTGCATTTCCAAACGACCTTGCTGTACGCCTAGCTGTACACCTTGTTGTACACCTTGCTGTACGCCTTGTTGTATCGCTTGTTGCCGTGCTTCTTGATAGACTTGATCTACGTTCATAAGCAATTCCTTTTCCGGTTCAGTTAAATGAGGTTTAGTGTCCAATAGAGTACACCATTTATAAATAATTTCCAACACGTTTGACAGCGAGGGGTCGGTTTTCACCCAGGCCAAGACGGTTTCTACGGCTTGCTCTTGGCTTTCCCCGCGGCCTAGTAATCGCAACCACACGGTTTCGGGTGTGAGGGGCAACCGGTCAATGGCCACTATCGCCGTTTTGAAAAGTGCCTCCATCACATAAACGCCCTCCCCCCATTCCAGCAAGTTCAGTTTCAGTGAAATTTGCGTGAAGAACGATTTAGGAATCGTGGTGGTGACAATCCACAAGCGCGATAAGTCGTTTTCAGATAACCGTTTCGGTTTGGCCTCTCGCCGTAATTGACCATGCCAGGAAAACAGTTTCAATAATCCACCACGCACTTCGGCTAACGTCGGCGGCTTCCAAAAATATTCGAGGAGACAAGAGGTTCGGACCAGTTGTCCCAAGAGTCCTAATTTTTGAAAACTCTCCGCTTTAGCCGTCGGCGAGGGGATAAAACCTAAATCGGCATGATAAGTTTCCGCATGAATTTCTTGGTTAGTATTCACTTGTCCAAGAGGTTGGACCAATTCGGCCAGTAGTTCTTTGCCAAATTGGTCATGAATTTGTCGGGTCATAGTTAGTGATTCTAGCAATAACCAGGAGTACCAAGTTTCGCTTGGTACTCATGGGATTAAGGATTAGGATTAAGGGTTAGAAATGAGAAGTTACTTTCTAATTTTTACCCTTGGCTCGTTTCTTACCAAATTCGGCAATCAATTCTTCCCGCGACCACTGCAACAAATAATCAGCCACTTCTTGAGGAGAAAATTGTACGAGGGAATCAACGACCTTTGACAAACTCCGGTCCACTTTGCCAAAACGAGATTTCAGCAGACTTTCGACAAAAGCCCGTTGCATTTCCCGTTGCATTTCCAAACGACCTTGTTGCACCGCTTGTTGCCGTGCTTCTTGATAGACTTGTTCTACGTTCATAAGCAATTCCTTTTCCGGTTCAGTTAAATGAGGTTTAGTGTCCAATAGAGTACACCATTTATAAATAATTTCCAACACGTTTGACAGCGAGGGGTCGGTTTTCACCCAGGCCAAGACGGTTTCTACGGCTTGCTCTTGGCTTTCCCCGCGGCCTAGTAATCGCAACCACACGGTTTCGGGTGTGAGGGGCAACCGGTCAATGGCCACTATCGCCGTTTTGAAAAGTGCCTCCATCACATAAACGCCCTCCCCCCATTCCAGCAAGTTCAGTTTCAGTGAAATTTGCGTGAAGAACGATTTAGGAATCGTGGTGGTGACAATCCACAAGCGCGATAAGTCGTTTTCAGATAACCGTTTCGGTTTGGCCTCTCGCCGTAATTGACCATGCCAGGAAAACAGTTTCAATAATCCACCACGCACTTCGGCTAACGTCGGCGGCTTCCAAAAATATTCGAGGAGACAAGAGGTTCGGACCAGTTGTCCCAAGAGTCCTAATTTTTGAAAACTCTCCGCTTTAGCCGTCGGCGAGGGGATAAAACCTAAATCGGCATGATAAGTTTCCGCATGAATTTCTTGGTTAGTATTCACTTGTCCAAGAGGTTGGACCAATTCGGCCAGTAGTTCTTTGCCAAATTGGTCATGAATTTGTCGAGTCATGTTGAGTGATTCCTAAGATAAGTAGTCGTTTTTTCGTTCCCATACGACCGCGTGGACCTGCCAGAATCAGGAGGAAAAAGTGTCACTGTATACAACACTACGCCTTTCTTTTTTCTAAGTCAAGTGGTCAAGATGATTCTTCCCAAAATGGTACCAGCGCTATGGATTCATGGTCTAGTATATGGCGCCAATTGTGTTATCATGGCTTTGAGTATTTGTAAGATAGTTTCAGGTTCACTTCGCTGAATATATTCCCGTGACATTTTCACTTCTAGCAACGGTTTCTCATGGTCAAAATCGGTGACTCGTCCATGTACAAAGGTCCAATTGTCAGTGATGGTGTAACAACCAAAAATTTCTTGGTCTGGCTTATTATTTTCTTGCCAGTTTAACCAGGCCGCCACCAACATTTCTCCATACAATTGATATTTGGGATTGGGGGCTTCCAAACCGCGTTTGGCTTCCACCACCACTAAATAGGGTGCGGTGATTTCACCGGCAATACAACTGACTAACACACCATCGGCAATGCCTTCCATTTCAAAATTGGGAAATTGGGCTTTGAGAGGAACTTGGGCCCAGGCTTGAATATTGCCGGTTTCTGCTAACATCAACAAGGGATAAATGGCCCGTGACCAAATCGTTGCTTCATTCATCAAACTGAGGGGATAATCTCTTAGATAAGATTGAATCAACCGAAGTTTCTCGCGTTCTGGAGAGGTACATTCGGAAATTTGATTATCCCATAGTTCTAGGTGAGTTCCAACTTCTTGAAGATTTGCTACGAGCTTCAATTTAGTTTTGGATAATTCGGAAAATAGTAACTTGGTCATCTTTTTTATTTAGTATCTCACCTTACGCACCACCACCCCTAGCCCCTCCTGGCTAAGGTGGGGAATATCCCCTGCGATTTAGGTGGTGCTTACTCCCCTCCTTACCAAGGAGGGGTTGGGGGTGGTCATGCGTAAGGTGAGTTAGTATGAGTAGGGGGCAAGTGTTTATTTGCCTACCTTAATCGAAGTAGTGAGTCACGATAAACCTGTGGCCCACCCTACTTGACTACCTTACTTCACTTAAACGCTGGTAGTTAAAGAAGTGGCGGCTTTTAAGAGTTTTTGGTCAAGTGTTATCAATTCGGTTCCCAACGTTTGGGCCAACCATAAATAGCTGGCATCATAAACGCTTAAGCGAGTTTGTTCAGCTAACAGAAGAACTGCTTGATAATCCACCTCGGTAGGTTCTATCTCCAATTGGTTTAATAGCGCATAAGCATGTAGTATGGATTCGCGCTGCGGTGCGTGTATGGTGAGTTTAGTGAGACACACATTTGTCACTTCAAACCACAGTAGAATGGGTGCCACTAACGAACTGCTACCCACTTTTTTGGCTACCAATGCCGCTTCTGGTTCATTGAACAAGATAGCGGCTACTGCCGAAGCATCTATCATTTTAGTGAGCATCGCGGTCGCCTCGCAGAATAGTTACGGCTTCCGCAGGCGTTTGTAAGCCGAGTTTTTGCACTTCTGCAAGCACCTGAGAAGCCGTCTTTCGAGTCGGTTTTTGAACCACTTGTGCCAAAATCGACAGCAACTCACTTTGTAACGAACGCTGATGATGATACGCACGCAAACACAAGGTTTGTATGATAGAGTCAGGCACATTTTCAATAGATAGTGTCATTGGCATAAATCTCCCTCCACAAGAGTTTTTTGAGTATGAGTAGGGCAAGTGTTTATTTGCCCACCTTAATCGAAGTGGTGGGCAACGATAAACCTGTTGCCCACCCTACTTACTTATAACTACTTTAATTATAACAAACGAGTAAAACCCGCCTGTTCAAAATGATGGTCAGTGGTCAAGGCTTCCCACAATCCTTGTTGACGCATACAGACTCCAATTTTTATCTTCTCGTTGACTAAAAAACTGCCAGGATAGGGAGTCTAGTAATTGGTCAACGTGTATAATCTCAACTTGTGAAGACTGTCTCAAACTTTGAACCACGGTAATAATCTGCCGACGCGGGAACCGCAATGGACTGGCCAATAAAGCCACCAACTCAGTTATCACATAGTTGCTAGTGATTAACTTACGCCGTTCTCGACACAGTTGATGATAAATGTTCACACATTTCGCATGATGTGGTAAATCAGCATCGATTAATTCGGCCCAGCCAGAGGTATCGACAAATAAATTCTTCATCTAATCATCCTGAGTAGTGTATAGTTTTTTAGCGATAGATTGCCCTAAATAGTAATCGTGTTGGTCAGCCCAATCCGCCACACCACTGTGGACCATCCCAATGATTTTCTCAAGAGGGTCAATACCTTGAGGTGTCGTTTCTAGGACTGACGACATTGCTACGGGTTGACGTTGTTGTCTAATGTAGGTTTGTAATCTTTCCACCAGCGTTTCTAATTCTGCCAGTGAAAATTGTTGCGCTATTTTCGAAAATTCGGCAACCGACGACACTGGTTTATTCATTGGTCATCTTCCTCTTTCTGAAGTAAAATAGCAATAATCCCACTTAACTTAGTGTGTGCATAGTTGGGATAAATTTTTTTATCTGGCAGTCTGCCATGCACTATCGCACTTCGGTAGCGGTAAATATCTTTGGCTTCCCCGGCCAGATGTTCGTTGCAGGTTAGCACATTCCATTTCAAAAAATCCAGAATTTCATCCGGTTTCCAATATTCCACCTCTTCAGAAAAATGCGTATAAATCGCCTCTCCCAAACCAGTTGGCCTCACTGTCTTTAAAATGGTGCCCTTGCTTTGCAAATAGGTTCTCAAAAAGCGTTCAAACTCAGCCCATAAACTGACGACAAATAATTTTTCTATACGGCTTTGGGCATTGATTACGTCTTTCTCTACCAACTCAATAGATTGGTCATTGGGAGAATCGTCGGTGAGAATCGTCGGTACCTCTTCCGCTAAAAAAGTACGTTGCAACAACCGTAATCGGTAAATAGCTTGGTGAGTTTTAACCGCCCGCCTAAACACCATCAAACTATCGGTGGTAAGTACTGAAGCAGAAATTTTCTCCTATTTTCTTTCGCCCCTCTCCCTCTGGGAGAGGGGCCGGGGGTGAGGGAAAATACCGCCGAATTTCTGCTTCAGTACTTAGTCTTGTACTCTTCCCACAGTGAATCTAGCGGATTAAAATTCATAGTCACTGACCAATGTAATAAGAGTGAACAAGGATGCCTCATCCACCAACCGCGCTTGACGGGTGCGAGGGTCTCTTAACAAATACCAACCGTCTTGATGGACTCCTTCCAACATCGGTTGCTTTTCTCCCGATGGCAACGTCAAGGTAGGTTCTCCTTTGGGTAAATAGGCCAGGGGTTCCATAGTCAGCCACCCGCTGACTTCGATCACGCCTTCACCTAACAGAGAAGAAGCACCCATCGGCGTTAATTCGGCTAACAAGGGCTGATCAAAATTCTTCTGGAGGGTAGCCTTTTTCTTAAGTTTGATGGCCATTTTTTCTCCCTGATAGGTGCCAAATTCGTCTTTAAAAATGTGGGGCACCGTTAAGAAGGAGTAATCTTGGTCGCCTAACCAAGTTTTCACTTGCGTATAAAATTGATTAACCCGTTGTAAATAAATATGTTTTGTGGTTTCGTGGTCCACTAAACTGGCTTGAAAAGTCGGTATGTTCATGTTATTTTCCATCAAAACCAGGAGTACCAAGCGGAGCTTTGTACAAAGCTCCGCTTGGTACTCCTAGACTTACAAATTAGGCGTGGGAATTAAATGGGGGTTGCTTCTTTAACTCCCGCACAAATTCTCTCACACCCACCTTATAACTGTCAACCTCGCGGTGTTGCCAAAATCTTCCGATAAAGCGGTCGGTTGCTCCCTCGTCGATGGCCATTCTATTCGCCTCCCGGTCAGTGCGCTGACATCGTTGGAGAATCGTTTGAATCAGTAACCGGTCTTCCCAGGTGTTGGGATGATGACCGATAAACCAGAGTCCCCAAGTGTTAATCAGATTCACTAGACTATTGGGAATGGCCTGTTGAATCCGGCAAGCAAATTTAAAGTAATGGTTTTCCGACAAGAGTAGGCGTTTATTATCCGATTTGACACAACCACGAATCTTATAAATCACGGAATAATCTCGGTTTAAAAAATCCAAGCAGTCCATGTCTTCTCCTCCTACAGCCTCTGGACTGGCATTCGGCGCCGAATATCTTTGCCATAACTTGCCAGCATTTTTACTATTTTCCCAGTCATTGAGAGGCGAGAGGACGACAAATTTTTTCTGCTGGGCCTCAAATGCCTGGTCCAGTAAGTTGGTATATTCACTGGAAATTAACACCAGCGGCGCCTTCACTTGGGCCAATAACTGGTAAAGTTCGGCGGGCGTAGGTGCCGGCAAAGAAATAGAGTCAATGAACTCTGCCGTTTTCTGACAGAGACGTGCTCGACTTGTTTCCATCTCCATGTATTCACATAATTCCGATAACTCACCCTTAAATGAGTCATATTCCAAAGTATCTTTCAACTCGTTGAAGAGGTTGGACGATATATCGTCGCGGGGCACATTGGCACCCAAAAAGATAACGATTCTGCCTTGTTGTAACTTGTCCGACCAGTCTGGGTAATTGGGTTTGGAAGGAGTCTGGTGACTTTGCCAGGCGGTGATCAGTTCCTGGTCACTGAGTTTGGCCGCAAACCAGGTGTCTAGTGGGTCAGTCTTCTCACTATCGGGATTTTGGAGGCCTCTGCTTTCTAACTCCTTCAGATAAGAAGCCACGGCTTTATAAATAGGTTGAAGTTCGCCTCGCTGTTGAGATAGTTTCCCTCGAATGGATTCCAACCAGCGGGTTAACCAACGGTTGGGAAAAACTTTGAGATTTTCAACCACACCTTGGTCTCCTGTGGAAGAAAATTGGGGTTCCGCCACGTCCGGATAATGATTCTTGATAAATTGTTTCACGGGTGACTCAATGTCTCGAAAAGACCAGGTAACAGGAGAAATCTTGAGTTGCGGATTTTCTCCCCGTAACGTTTTCAGTAAGGCTTCGGTAAAAACGGTGACATTTTGTTGTTCCCCATTTTGTCTAACAAACGACGGTTTTTCGGGGGGAGAAGAACAGAACAAGACGGCAGATTTAGGCCCCATTGGTGATTTGGCAGGAAGTTGAGTAATTTTGCCAGAATAACAGGCATCGAGGAGAAAATAGCAACGTGCTTGTGGCACGATTTTTCCCAAGCCGCGCCATAATTTTTGCATGGGCAAGTCGTAATCATTATCTTTGGCGGCCGGAATAGCTAAAGATAATTCCTTATCAAGTAAAGTGCCGTGTCCTACGTAGTAGATGAAGACATCATTGGTAGTTGATTTATGAGTTTCGAGAAACTCGTCTATTTGAGTAAATAGACTGTTCGCATTCTCCTTGACATCAAATAAATTTTTGAGATGATCTTTGGGTATCCTCAGATAATCCAGAAAATAACTTTGCATTCCTGCTACCGAACGTTTGAAGGGGTTATTGTCATCAGGATAGTTATGACGAAGTGTCTCACGTTGCTGGGGCCAAGCGGAAGCCCCTAGTAAGATGACTAGGGTTTTTTGCGGGTCGAAAGAGGTGGTGCTCATAATGAAAAATTGGTAATGTTATAAATTTAATATCTCAGGAGTCCAAAGCGGAGCTTTGACAAAGACAAAGCTCCGCTTTGTACTCCTGGGCTTGATGGGTTTGATGTTACTGGTCGTCTTTATCCTTTTGGAAAAACTTTTGGAGACGATGTTTAACTTCTTCCATAACGGTATGAGAAATATTTTTGGCAATTTGAAAAATCTGGCCTAATTTATCCTCTAGTTGTATTTCTACGCCGTATTGATGAGCAAATTCTACTAAAGTAGCTGTGAGTAAGGCTTCGCTCATAGTGTTAGGACTATGGACCCCCATGGCGGCCGTGGCAGCCAGAAGAATAATCAGTGCGCCTCCTTCATCTAGCGTATTAGGGTCCTCTTTATGGCGTGTCACTTCCAGCGCGTTACCCATTTCTCTTCGCAATAAGCTACGCAATTCTTCTGCCAATTGATTGGCTTGGGCCGATGACACCCCTTTGAAAGTAATAGTAAATTCTTTAGGTGCTGAGTGAGTCATTATGGTTATCCTCTGGTTGATAATGTTAATAATTCACCTTACGCACTACCACCCCCAACCCCTCCTTGGTAAGGAGGGGAGTAGCATCACGGAATTCGCAGGGGATATTCCACGCCTTAGCCAGGAGGGGCTAGGGGTGGTTGAGTTAACTATGCGTAAGGTGAGTTAATAAATACGTTGGAGTCCAAATTTTTAAATTTGGACTGCTATCTTCTCACTTGTCGTTACATTTTTCAAGCGTTACTCTTTTGTGGTGATGACACGTTGTTCCCCTGTCAAAATGATTATAACTGAAAGGTTGGAATAATGGAAGTTTTACTCTTTTGTAGTATTATTGTGGTTTTTCTTGGACTTATCAAACCTGATAGGTTTAGGGTCAAACCTGATAGGTCCCGAAGACCTGTCAGGTTTAGCATCTTCTGTCATCAGGAGTGAGAATTGGGGGTTACTCACAAGGACTGGCAGTCCTAGATTACCACCCACATTTATCACTACCAACCACTACTTGCTTTTTTAAACAGGTTCTGATATAATCCGTTCATTTCGTCAATCCGTGGTAGTCCCTCCAAACCAATGGAGGTGTTAACATTCAATGAGTTATCAAAGCTCAAAGTTTCCTAAACCTTTGAGGTTTAGGAAACTTAGAATCGCCGAGGTTTCCTAAACCTGTGAGGTTTAGGAAACCTAAAACTGGTAAGGTTTCGGAAAGTTAGCACCTGGATTTTAATACCTCCATTAGTTGGTAGGGACTACCAGATTTCAAACCAGTTCTAAGACTTACATACAGTATTTATTATCCATGCTCTATTATTCACTCCTTACTTTTTAGGAAATCGTATGACTCAACCCCAAATAACCCTCTATTGCTTACCTTTTGCCGGTGGAAATAGCTATTCGTACCGAATTTTTAAGAAGCATCTACCCGAATTTATTAACCTCAAGCCGATAGAATTACCAGGTCGGGGTAAACGAATAAAAGAACCGTTGCTGACTAATTTAGATTTGATGACTGAAGACGTGTTGCGTACACTTCAGGACGACGGTCTGACTCAACCTTATGCTATTTTTGGTCATAGTATGGGTGCCTACTTAGGGTATTTAGTGACACAACGGCTCACTCAAGCCAACTTGCCGCTACCTCTACATTTGATTGTCAGTGGTCATCATGCTCCCTCGGTGCCAACCACAGAGTTCAAATACCAGTTGTCCAAATCCCAATTTGTCGCCAAATTGAGAGAACTTGAAGGCTGTCCCCCTGAAATACTAGAACATGCCGAATTGATAGATTTTTTTGAACCGCTGTTACGGGCCGATTTTCAAGCCGTGGAAACCTGGAGCTATCGACCTCAATCTCCTCTAACCTTGCCGCTAACCGTTTTGAGAGGAATACAAGACCATGAAGCCAATTACACCGAGGTGTTAGCCTGGCAACGAGAATGTGTGCAACCGTTGGTGCTGAAAGAGTTTCCAGGTGGACATTTTTTTATCTTCGAACAGGTGCAAGAAGTTTGTCAGTTGATTTCGCAAATTTTAACCACTAATGGACTTAAAGTGTAAATCGTAATAGTCAGTATGTGTACGCACCCGGAGAGGAGTACCCGTATACGGGTTATGCCGTTAAGCTAAAGTTACGGCGTTGGAGTCCAAATCTTCAGATTTGGTAACGCCATCTCACCTTGAGCAGTCTCGTCCAAATTTGAAGATTTGGACTCCAGCGGCATTTCCAAAGGCACTGGTTGTTATACCAGAAAATTTATACTTCACTATCTATATAAAATTATGCGGATCCATTTAATTTGCGTAGGCCAGCGACTACCTGCTTGGATCAACGAAGGCTATCAAGAATATGCCAAACGTTTACCGACGACTTGTCAACTGGAGTTAATTGAAGTTCCATTGCGCAAACGTGCTAAAGCGAGTAATTTAGCCGCCTTGCAACGGCTAGAAAGTGAGGAGATATTGGCGAAGATTAAGACGGGGGCTTATGTGATTGCGTTAGATGAGCATGGTCCACAATGGAGCAGTATTCAATTATCACAACAATTAGCGCGGTGGTTACAACACTATCCTAACGTTACTTTGTTGGTAGGTGGACCCGAGGGCTTAACTCAAGAATGTTTGCAGCGGGCGCAACAACAGTGGTCATTGTCGGCATTGACTTTGCCACATCAGATAGTACGAATTGTGGTTGCCGAACAATTATATCGAGCTTGGAGTTGGTTAAATCATCACCCTTATCATCGGGCGTAAGGTCACCCCCCAGACTTCTCCTTGATTAAGGAGTGAAGAGTGCTTGGGCCTGGCCACAATGCCGTTAAGTTAAGCCTGCCAAAGAAACCTTGAAGGTCTAAAACCAGACCTTCAAGGTTAAAACCTGACCGGGGGATTCCTTAACTTAATGGCAGTGGGGCCTGGCCACAGCTAAACTGCTTTCCTCAATCAAGTCGGGGGTGGTATAATTTTATTCTGGATAATTATGAGAATCGCCCATTTTTAACACGCCACAAAACATTCCTTCTGGTACTTGAGGGGCTAAATCATAATGATAAAGTAAACATTTTTTCTGTATCTCAGGGTCTAAATTATCAACTAAATCAGAAATATGGGGATGTACTCCAGAACGAAACGGGGTGGTTTCACAATCCATATAAATTCGATTAGCCTTTCGATAATGTGAAGTTAATTGCGTCGGCATCATGTGTTGGGTATCGGTTGGCATTAACACATTGTAACCCTCTGAATGTTGTAAACTGATACCATAACTGGCCATCTCCTCTGAACTAGAAATGACGTGCATAGCAAAAATCGGGGTAGCCGTCCAGTAACCGTCGCCGTCACCAAAAATTTGTTTCCTAGTCTCACCATTTTCCTGTTTTCCAATTAGATGAATATCAAAATAGGTTTCAATATTGACATCTGGTACGCCTTGTAAGGTATCTAAGCCGGGCCCAATGGCACGCTTTAATGGCTCTAGCACTTTTCTATGAATAAATAAGTCTGGTCTGACATGTTTAGGGGGAGTGGCACCCCAGGCGGGTTCCAAAAATAATTTATCCGCAATGAATTGACTGCCTAACCATTCACGTTTCGATTTAGTATAGAAGGGATTAAACAAAGTGGTCAGACCTAGGTATTCCATCCCTCCAATATGGTCGTTATGGGGATGAGAAATATAAACACCATCAATATCGGCCGACGATAAACCGAGAGCTTTTAGTGCATGTCTCACGTCTCCTCCCGCATCTAGCAATAAACGATAAGGAGACTCGCCATTACGTTTACTAGGCATCTCAAATTCGATGAGAAAATTGGATTGCCATTTAGGTAGATAAAACGATTTACTGAATTTATTAATTTCAGCGGCAAGGTCTTCTTCAGAAACATTTTTCAATTCGGGTGACTTTAATAATTTAGCAATGAATGCCAACACCTCTTTGGTCAAAATAACTTGTTCAAATTGGCCGATAGCAAACGCTGAATTGACACCGATGGCGGTAATTTTCATGGGTTCAATCCTCTTTCCTCGTGGTGAATTTTTATTTCCTCCTCCCCATTCGGCTAACTACTTTAATGAAGCACTGATTGGGGAAGTAATCATAATATGCAGGTTTCGTGCCTTTAATGACCCTTCGTCAAAAGATTTGACAACTTTTTGAAAGTTGTCAACTCTAAAGTTGTCAACTCTATTGTCAAATCTATCGAATTAGCATTGTTCCCAAGGTAGTCCATGAAAACGCCAGCCACCCGAAGTGCTACGGTGATGATTGGCATCCAGGCCACCTTCAAATCCTTCCAACACATTATAAACATTGGTAAACTCATCCTTCAATAAATGTTTACCCGCATCAATTGAGCGGCGCCCGCTACGACAAATGAGCAGTACCGGCACGCTTTCCACCGCACTATCTTGTGGATCGTAAACGATACCGCCGAGCAAGACTTTTCGTATCTCGGCCGCAAATCGTGGATTGACTTTCCACTCTGGCTCATCAATCCAGGGGATATGGATGGCCGCTTTGGGATGACCGATGAATAAATATTCCATTTCCGAGCGTATATCAATCAAGATTGCTCGTGGCTCATTTTGCAAGAGTTCCCACGCTTCTTTGGGTGTAATGGAATGTAAATGGTGTTCTGGTTGTGGATGTTCTTGAGAGTCACTCATATTGGTTGAGCTTCCTGGTTAATAGGTTCAATTTGTAAACGAATACCATTCACGCCGATAATTTTCACTGAAGTCCCGACCGGACAATCTGGCCCTTCGACACTCCAACTGCCATCATCGAGGTGAATCCTGCCGCGACCATTCATAATCGCTTCGGTTAAAATAAAAGTTCGACCAATGTATTCAGTTACTCGTTGATTCAAAAAGGGTTGATCACTGGCCGGCGGTTTATTGAAATAATGCCGACTGATAACGACGCTAATCACTGACATCACCGCAAAGATCAGTAATTGATATTCGATACGTAATAGTGGTAAGAATATCAGCACAAAACCCACGATGGTGGCTGCAATTGCCAGCCATAAAAAGAAAATACCGGGGAGTAACAATTCCAGCACTAACCAGGCTGCTGCAATTATCCACCAATGCCAATAGTTGAACGGTTGAATATTCATGTTAGGAACGACTCTTTGGTTTCATAAAATCGGAACTTAATGCTTCTTTGGTTAATTCACTAATACCACCGATAGCACCAGCAATACCAACGGTATCTAATGGTAGGAAGAGAATTTTTTGATTGTCGGCACAGGCAATTTGTTGTAACGCGGCCACGTATTTTTGCGCAATAAAATAGTTAATAGCTTGACCACTGCCGTTGACAATAGCGGCGGATAACATTTCGGTCGCTTTGGCTTCGGCGGCGGCCGATCTTTCTCTGGCTTCGGCCTCACGAAAAGCCGCTTCTTTGTGGCCTTCGGCGGCCAAAATGATGGCTTGTTTTCCTCCTTCGGCTTTCAAAATTTCGGCTTGTCGCTTCCCTTCCGCTTCTAAGATGCTGGCCCGTTTATCACGCTCGGCCTTCATTTGGCGACCCATGGAATCAATCAAGTCTCGCGGTGGTGCAATGTCTTTGATTTCTACGCGCAATACTTTCATGCCCCAGGGACTGGTCGCTTCATCTACTACGCGCAACAGTTGCAGATTGATTTCATCTCGTTTCGATAAGACTTCATCTAAATCCATGGAACCCATGACACTGCGAATATTGGTCATGGTCAAATTTAAAATGGCTTTATTCAAATCCCTCACTTGATAGGTGGCTTTAGCGGCATCTATTACCTGATAAAATACCACGCCGTCGACTTTAACCATGGCATTATCTTTGGTAATTACTTCTTGTGCGGGAATATCCATCACTTCTTCTTTCATGCTCACCTTTTTGCCGATAGCATCGACGAAGGGATAGATAAAATTCAGGCCCGGCTTAAGCGTGGTGCGATATTTACCAAAACGTTCTACGGTATGTTCCATCCCTTGAGGGATAGATTTTACGCCCATAATGATAAGAATGATTACCAGGGCCACGAAAATGAGTGTAAATACTCCAAAAAAATCGAGTCCAGTCATGGTTTTAGATTTCCCTTTAATTAATATATTATAAACATTATAAATGTTATTTATGTTAAGGCTAAATAAAAAAGCGATATTTAGCAACTATCCAGCAAATTTAACTTTGTGGTAGTATAGGAATATATCAAATTGTCATACAATATGCAATATGGATGCTTTAAAATTTTGCTAATCAATTAAATTTTAAACCGTTAGTTAACCGTAACCAGCATAAGTAAAGGTTTAAAAGTTTATTGGCAGGTTATGAATTACTGAATTGAAATTATGCCCCATTTTATCAAACCACCGAAATCGTTATTGCGTTGTGTTGGTCGCGCGATTGCGGATTATAAGATGATTCGCTCAGGAGACCGAATTTTGTTAGGATTATCCGGCGGAAAGGATTCTTTATCATTGTTACACTTGTTAGCACATCTACAACGTTGTGCGCCCGTGTCTTTTGAGTTGGGAGTGATCACGGTGGATCCGCAAATTCCTGGGTTTAATCCATCACCGCTTAAAGAGTATTTAACCGAATGCTCCATACCTTATTTTTATCGGAGTCAACCGATTTTGGAGGAGGCTATGCAGCATTTGGGGAATAACTCGTTTTGTGCTTATTGTGCCAGAATGAAACGTGGAATTATGTACACGACGGCACGTCATGAGCACTATAATGTGTTAGCGTTAGCGCAACACTTGGATGATTTAGCGGAAAGTTTTTTAATGTCAGCTTTCTATACTGGTCGCTTACAAACGATGAAGGCACATTACACCAATGATGCTGGTGATATTCGGGTGATTCGCCCATTGGTGTATGCGCGAGAACGTCAAACTGCCGATTTTGCTAAAACCGCTCACTTACCGGTGATTGTTGATAATTGTCCCGCTTGTTTTTCGCAACCGACGCAACGGGTCCATATTAAGGCATTATTGGCGCAAGAGGAGGCTAAATCGAAGCCTCTGTTTAAGAATTTATTACATGCGATGGGGTCCTTGATGAGGGGAACGGCAGAGTGTAGTAAGGTTGATTAAGATTTGCTCTCGGTTCGAAAGTTGTCAAATCTCTCCTATAAGTACTGAAGCAGAAATTCGGCGGTATTTTCCCTCACCCCCGGCCCCTCTCCCAGAGGGAGAGGGGCGAAAGAACATACGAGAAAATTTATACTTCAGTACTTAGTAGGTCGATGGTAGTAAGCAACGAGAAAATCGTGGCTCACCCTACCTGACTGGGTTTGAGATTTGACAACTTTCGAAAAGTTGTCAAATCAGAGACACCAGAGCTCAAAACCGGTTAGGGCCACTGACAATGGCCCTAACTTCAATTCGCTTAAATATAAACTCCTCCCATCACCACTTTCTTTCTCGCTCCAGTTACCGAAGGTAAATTATTCGGTTGTGGTGCTAAACGTTGCTGGGCCAACCAAGCAAAACTGACCGCTTCGACCCAATCCGGGTCGATACCATGATGGAGTGTGGATTCCACCACGCAACCTGGTAATTGAGTAGCTAATCCATTCATCAAGCACGAATTATGAACCCCGCCGCCACAGACCAATAAACGTACTGGCGAATATGGCAACACGGCTTGGGTAATGCTGTCTATGGTCAAGCGACTGAGTGTGGCTTGAATATCGGTGGGTGAATAGGAGGAGGTTGCCAGGTAGCGGCCTAGCCAGTCGAGATTAAAATAATCGCGACCGGTACTTTTAGGAGCCGGTTTGGTAAAATAGGAATCACTTAGTAGAGACTGTAGCAATGCTACTTGCACTTGACCACTGGCTGCCCAAGCCCCATTATTATCTACTCGAGTCTGTTGGTGTTGATAAATATGGGCATCGAGTAAAGCATTACCGGGCCCGGTATCAAATCCAATCACCGGTAATTGCGGGTCCTCTGGCAATACTGTAATATTGGCAATGCCACCAATATTGAGTACGACCCGAGTTTCTTGAGCACTGCGAAACGCGGCTTGATGAAAAGCCGGTGTTAACGGTGCGCCTTGTCCACCGGCGGCGACATCCCGCCGCCGAAAGTCAGCTACGGTCGGAATTTCAGTTAATTGGGCAATCACATTGGGGTCCCCTAATTGCCAAGTATAAGGAGGATGAGCATTCGGCTGATGATACAACGTTTGCCCAGGGCTACCAATGGCGGTAATTTGTTCAGCTACCAGGTTAGCTTGTTCCAATAATGCGAGTACTGCTTGGGCAAATAATTCGCCTACTTGAATATCCAAAGTGGCTACTTCATGTAACGTGCTTAGTTCACGAGTTTGTTGACTCAAATACAATAGTTGGTCACGTAAAGCTAATGGCCAAGGGTGATAATGAGTAGCTTTGAGGAGAGGAAGTGGTTGAGCCGGCTTAAATTCGACCAGCGCCGCGTCAATCCCGTCAACGCTGGTGCCGGACATGAGACCAATATATAAGTTCATAAGAGTTAGTTTAGTTAAGTGAATAATAAATTTTGCCAATGTGTGTTTGTTGGTAGTCGCTACTAACCAATGGAGGTATTAACAAGTGGCCAGGTTTCCTAAGCCTTCGAGGCTTAGGAAACCTAGAGTTGGCTAAGGTTTCCGAAACCTCGAAGGTTTAGGAAACCTGGGTCTGGTCTTTGATCACACCTTGATTTTTAATGCCTCCATTAGTTGGTAGGGACTACCCAACATTCCAAGATGATAAAATATATTAGGGTGCTAATCAAGCACCATAGATTTTATGGATATACGGATAAACCCAATCAAGTACAGTTGATTTTAGGGATAGATGAATTAATCCAATTAGGTTTATCCGTTTATCCCCTTAATCCGCTGTACTCAACCAACAAATCCACTATACTATATACTAAACTCTTTAGACTCATTCCACCCAAGGCACCACCTAATCTTGACTAAAAAATACTTGACTAATCTCCAACAGCTATATATATTAAATGACTGGCACCAGGCCCAGGCACGCCATTGCCTATAGCTAATGGCAATCATAATTTCTGGTTAGTTACTCAGGAGGTCATTGATTTGAAACTCCCAAACTATCAATACGCCATTGTACGCCAAGCCAAAATAACCGACTATCTACTGTCCTTATCTCATTCTAGTGGTCGCAGTAAAGCCAAATTTTTTCGAAGTTATGGCTTCACTGGTGAACGTTGGCCAGAGTTGGCACAGGCATTTAAGACGCTAGTGGCGAATTATGAGGTGACTAAAGTTGAACTTACCAAGTTTGGGACGCGCTATGTGGTTGAAGGTCTCCTCAACACCCAGATTCACGGAATCCTTTGATACGCACCGTCTGGTTTATTGAAACGGGCCAGACCAGTCCACAATTTGTTACGGCTTACCCGCAAGGATAATTTTATGTTTCAAGAACTTGATACCATTGTATTAGCCACCGATTTACCAGAACTGGAATTAACCAGAGGTGATATAGGCACGATTGTTTTAGTATTGGAAGAAGGCTACCCCGTAATGCACATTGCCAGCCATTTTCGCTTCTCCCCCACGGGCAACGACACCACCTCCTTTTTACTGTTGGGCGACGGCAACAAACTGACCTTAGCCGATATTAAAAATCGGTACAAATTCCCCGACGTGGACTTACTTACCCTCTCCGCCTGTAACACCGCAATGGGTAGCCAAGGTACGGGCAAAGAAATTGAAAGTTTTGGTGTCTTAGCCCAACGCAACGGTGCGAAAGGTGTCTTAGCCTCCTTATGGCCCGTCTATGACATTAGCACCGCAGTCTTTATGCGACACTTGTACCGATTGCGTAGCACGGGCACGACACCTCTCAACAAAGCCCTCGCCTTGCAAGCCGCGCAACGAGTGTTTATTGAAGGGAAGGAGGGGAAAATGTATCCGCATCCTTATTATTGGGCGCCGTTTATTTTGATGGGGAATTGGTTGTAATGGAGTCCAAATCTTCAGATTTGGGTAGTGATGTAATGTGGGTGATGGTTTTAAACCTCCGAGGTCTTGAAGACCTCGGAGGTTTGGCCAAATGTCGCATTCAGCCAGTTCCCCATTATCACCCACATTGCATCACTACCCAGATTTGGGAACCGTCCAAATCTAAAGATTTGGACTCCAATACCTCATTACTATTAGAGAGAACCTAAATATGTTAGAAACCACCATCGACTATTTCCAACAACATTTAGAACAAGAACTATTCCGTTGCCTTGACTGCCATGACGTATTACGGATAAAATGCCCTCAAGGTGAAGATTTTGTTGTATTAGCCGCGCAAGATTGGCGGGCTATTGAAGAAACTTTATTTTTAAAACAAGTGCCAGGGTTAGTTGAAAGTATTCATCAAGCCGCCCAAGAGCCATTAGAACAAGGCACGTTGTTAAAGGACTTAAAATGGTGAGTTGGACTGTCATTTTAAGTCGTCAAGCTGTTAAAGACGCTCAAAAATTGGCTAGGGCTGGTTATCGCCCGCAAGCGGAACGGTTATTGAAATTGTTAGAAGTAAATCCCTATACTGTTCCACCACCCTACGAAAAATTGACGGGAGACCTGAGAGGATTTTACTCCAGACGCATTACCATTCAACATCGTTTAATTTATCGAATCTTGGAAGAGGATAGGACGGTGCATATTGTGAGGATGTGGTCTCATTATGAATGAGAGGAAAAAGAGGCTTTAGCCGGGTGGTGGTACGGGACTAGAGGCTTTAGCCGGTTTGACCCGGCTGAAGCCTCTAGTCCAGTGATTAGTTCTCTATTCAAACCGCCGCATAACTCTCAGCAGTCTTCACTTCACGAGGAAACTGGCCTAATGAATGATGGGCAAATCGAGAAGGACTGGGTAATGGAATCGTTCTCTGCATTTTGCCAGCACCTTCTAACCAAGATTCCGCCGCGTCCTGAAGTTCCTGCAAGGCTTGTACTGGAGTCTCCCCCCAGGCACTACACCCTGGCAGGTCAGGTATTAAAGCAATGTAACCTTCATCTTCCTCACTGTAGAAGATTTCAATGGGATATTTTAGCATCTGATTGTTGTTGTCAAGGAAAAGTCATATAATATAGACATTGTAACAAATTGTAAATCAAATTTGACTTATCGGTATAATCTTCAGTAGGGTACGTCCCACGCACCATTATTTTGGTACCATGCACATCCAACAATAGTGCGTAGGACGCACCCTACAATTAATCAAGGAAAACTTATCATGCCACACCGTCTCTGCACTCTATTCATCAAACTAGGCCACTTCCTCGCTGACCTCTTCCACACGCTAATCGTGGCCCCTTTAAAATTTCTATTCAACCCTCTATTACTGCAACATGAACGTTACCACCTCTGTCATCGTTGCCCGCAATGTTGGCAACGCTTAGGCATCTCCTCACACTTTTGCTGTCACCTGGTCAGCAATGTCTATGTCGGCATTTTTATCACCTTGCTGATTATTTCTTTCCATAACCGCCAATTAATAAGAACCCTAGAAGATATAGTAATATCCTTATCCAGTTGTCCCATAATGAGTTTGGCCAGCCAGCAGGGATAACACCCCTCGAAGGGGTGTTATTCCTCGAAAAGTACAACAGTAGGTGAGTATTACTATAATTGCATAAACCGAATATTTTGCTTATCCTCTTGACAGAAATAATTTTAATTGTGATAATGAGTCTAGCCTTTGCCTGCTTCACTTCTTTTTATGGGATGCTATTCTCAGGTCTATTGATTATTCTGGTGATGATGCCAATCAGTTTCGGGCTATTCCAAGCAGGTGTCTGGCTAGACTTTGCCATCCCGTTGCTGGCAGTGCAATTGCATCGAATGGCGGCGGTGTTGCATCAATAACTGAAAATACTCTGGAGAATACTAAATATGCCAAAATCCTCTAACACACGCTATATTAAGCAGATTAAACAAGACATTCTCAACAAATTCAAGAAAGACTGTAGTGGGGCAGGTCACGCCTTGCCCAAAGTTTGGGTCGAACAGATTTATCTCTCCCAACTAGAGGAGTCTAAGCGTCAAGCCTTTCCAACAGCGGTAGCGGAATTACAAGAAGAAGGACTCCTCTGGCGCAATACGGATAAACTGAAACTCACCAAGAAGGGGGTTGATACGTTGTTTCCGAATAACGGGGTGTCACCTAAAAAGAAAGTCAAGGATGGCATTCTTGAACAGTTCAAAACGAGGGGACTCAAAGCCAACCAACAATTACCGTTTGGGTGGTTAGGGTTTGATTACTACCCAACGCTGAATCCCAAACAACGGGCTGTTTTCCAACAGGTGATTCAAGAGTTGATAAATGACGGTTGGGCCGAATTTAATTGGGATGCCCTCAGATTGACGGCGTTGGGAGAACGTCAGATTTACGGATAATATAATAAGGAGAGGGAACTATGTCCGCAACGGTGCCAGAATGTCAGGCTTTGGAAGCCTTTTACCAAAACCTGCAAGAGTCAACTTTGCTGAGAGACTTTTATGAACATCTCAAGAGTCAGCATTATAACCCACAAGTATTACTTAAAAGTAGTATCATTTTCATCGTGACGTGTTTAGATGAGTTTGTGAAACATCTGGTCACGGAAGCCTTTGATATTATGCTTGATTCCAGCCAGGTGGCGAACAATCATCTTCTGTTTCCCATTCAAGTGAGGATAATGGTTGCTGATTATCTCCTGGAGAGTAGTGGAGTTAGCAAGGAGAGTTGGTTTAAAGACAAATGGAAGCAAGAAGTTTGGCAATTGGCCGGCGACGGTTGGCTAACTTTGCTAAAACAGCATCGTGAAGCAGTCATGCAACGATACGTGGAACGTTTTCAGTCGCTTCGACAAGACAATATTGACAAATTGTTTGAACAGGTCATTGGTTTAAAACAATTGTCTCAGCATTGGGGATGGCCAGGCATGTCCAATTCCGAAGCTATCCGTTGTTTAAATACCCTGATGGATTTACGAGGAGACCTAGTTCACCGTAATGTTTCTCATAGACCCATAGTGGAAGAAGATGTAAACTATTTCTCGTTATTTGCTAAACAACTCGCTATTCTTTCTACCAATGCGGTAAGAGAATATTTACGTGATCAACTAGGGGAACATCCTTGGGAAATCGTTTCTGGTGATAACCTTAAACCTTTTGAAATAGGTCGTTGTACCCCAAAGAATAAAGGAGGTGCTAAAACTCCTTAGTTCAACTAAACACCTTTCAGCAAAAGGAAAGTGGCGGGGGGAGTTGAGGTTAGACTTTGCTATACAAAATTGAACCGATTAAATTAACCGGGCAGTGATGAATTGAGGGGAAACATGTCATCAGGACTGGCAGTCCTCAAAGGACTGCCAGTCCTCGGTCGCCCTCGATGTCATCACTACTAATTAACCGTAGTCTTTACTTTACAGGAGATTTTACCATGAACCACCAATTTTCCAACTCATTCTTGTTACTAGCCCTGATGTTGCCATCGGCTTCACTGCAAGCCACTCTCGTAGCTGGTGCCATTACCGGTTTGCAGTGTCCCCATGACCATTATCTGCTAACCCGCAGTGGTGTACCGACCAATCGGCCTGTGCAAATTTTCACCGAAGTGCGAGAAGGTGACACCATAGCCATTCATGCCAACCAACCGGCGCTATACTATCGTGATGAGCAATTGACTTTACAGACTGTCACTTACCAACAAATACCTTTTACTATGCCATCTGCTGGTAAAGAGTTAGAACCCAGTTGTCACCCCACTCGCTATACCGTCAAACGTCAGGGTCAACCCTTGCCATCTTTGCCAAGTTCTCTTCAGGCTAAAGATGTGATTGACTTGCTTCCAGAGCAATCGATATTGCAATTGCAATTAGGCAGTCAATCCGTGATAACAGACGTGAAATATAAAGACCTGGCTTATACGGTTCACGCGACGGGAGAGGTGCCAACGATTAACAATAATCTGGTCAGTTGGTTGGGTCAGTGGCTTACTCAAGCTAATGAAAATCAACTGCAACAAGCCGTTATCTTGCGGACCAGAGGTGAAACCGAAAATACGACGACGCTACCGTCAATCACTTTACTAGCCTCCGCGCCGCAAGAACAACAATTAATCGCCGGTGAAAGACTCCTCGAACTGGCCTGGAGCGGTGGTAAAGCCCCTTTTACTCTGACTTTAGCACACGCTGGTCACGCCCAAGTTTTGGCGACTAATCTGCAAACTCAATGGCTTCGCCAAACCGTCTCCTTATCACCGGGGAAATATCAATTATTACTTCAAGATGCTCAAATTAAAGGGCCCATCAGCTATCAATTTACTGTGGTCACTAAATTGCCATCGATGCCTGACGAATTGAGTATGGTCAATTTATCAGCAAACCACCTACGTTTAGTGATTCAATCTGCTTGGTTAGCGAATCAAGATGAAGGAAAATGGTTATGGGAGGCTTATCAACAGGTGGGGATGTTGGCTGATAATTATTTGTCCGCGCGGACTTTAAAAACGGCTTTGGAACAGGGTCAAAGCATTACCATAACGTTGGAGTAAAAATTTTAAAAATTGGACTCTAACCACGTTCCTAAATTTGGAAAAATGACTAGGTTAGTTAGTGTAGGGGGGGGCCAGTGTTTATTTGCCCACTTTCGTTCAATCAAATCGCTGAAATGGTGGGCCACGATAAACCTGTTGCTCACCCTACTTGGCTAGGTTAGTCAGTGTATGGTGGGCCACGATAAACCCGTTGCCCACCCTACTTGGCTAGGTTAGTCAGTGTATGGTGGGCAACGATAAACCCGTTGCCCACCCTACTTGGCTTTCACCTTAGAGGTTTAAGAAACCTTGGTTGGGTTAACCCATTGGGTTTTAATATCTCCATTATTTTAGTAGAGATTACCACTATACTCATTGTTAAGTATGACCAAAGTCTCTTGACAATAATTTTATCATGAATTATTCTTAAAGCTACCGAGATTTGACAACTCTCGAAGAGTTGTCAAATCTTTCAATCTCTATCAATTATCAATTAGGATACTTCTATGGAACTTCCTCCAGCCGTGGAAAACACGGTATCGACTTTAGCCAGGTCCGGTATTAAAAGCGTAATTTGGCGCCTGACCTCCTCCTCTAAAATAGTCAATTTGACGGTTTTGCTACTGGTCATATTAGTCCTCATGGGTTTATTCGGGTGGTCTTGGTTGAAACATCGGCAATATAATCAAGCAGTAGCGTCTGAGGCTACCGGTCAAGTGGCTTATGAGCAGCGCCGTTGGACCGAGGCGGAAGCGCAATGGCTGGAAAGTTTAGCACGTTATCGGTTTCTAGGTAATCGTGAGGACATGGTGAGATTATCTGACCGTTTAGGGTCTTTTTATGCCAGCCAAAATAATTTGCCGCGAGCGATTGAGATGTATTTGCAGAGTTTGGAGTGGTACAAGGCTTCTAACAATCAAGCGGAAATGGCTAAACAATATGCTAATTTGGGTAGTTTGTATGCGGTGAGTCGACAATTTTCTTATGCCGAAGTGATGTTTGTGAATAGTTTGGGCGTTTACCAGGCTTTAGCGAATGAAGAAGGGATGGCTAAACAGTATCGCAACTTGGGTAATTTGTATTACAATTATGGCGCTTTGTCACGAGCGGTTGAGATGACATTGCAAAGTATCCAGCGGTATCAGGCATTGGGATTGACTGAGGAGGTGGCTAAGGAGTATATAAAATTGGGGTTAATCTACACTGCGGCTAAACAGTTTACAGCGGCGGCCCAGGCTTATTGGCAGAGTATTGAGCTTTATCGACCGACCGGGCCGCCGCTTGAAATCGCCGGTTTGTATGAGAATTTAGGTGCGGTCTATGTTCAAGCCGAAGAGTGGTCTCAGGCGAAGGTAGCCTATTTGAAAAAATTGGAACTGGATCAGCAGTTGGGACGGTTAGAAGAGGTGGCTAAGGGGTATAATGTGCTAGGGTCGATGTATTTAAAACAAGGTAATATCGCTGCTGCTAAAGAGATGTTTTTACAAAATTTGACGCTTACTCAAACTTTGGTGCAACAGGAGGAAAAAAATACTCAGTATAGTGATGTCGCTAGACAATTGGGGGCGGAACAGACTAAGCAACGGCAAATTGAGATAGCCAATCAGTGTGAGAATTTGGGGAAATTGTATTATGTCGATGGTGAGTGGCAACTGGCTGCGGAGATGTTTAGTCATAGTTTGCAAGTTAATCAAGGTTTGGCACGTCAAGAGCAGGTTGCTAATCAATATGGTAATTTGGGTAGCGTTTACCATAAATTAGGAGAGTTGTCTAAGGCTAAGGAGATGTTGACAAAAAGTTTAGTTATTTTTGAAACGTTGAATCAGCCGGCCAATGCTGATAAAGTGCAGGCGTTGTTGCGTAAGATATAATGGCTTATGCACCACCACCCCCAACCCCTCCTTGGTAAGGAGGGGAGTTAACCACCCCCAACCCCTCCTTGGTAAGGAGTATTCTGCCGATGGTGCGTACTCCTTGCCAAGGAGGGAGGGGTTGGGGGCGGCTGAGTTAACCGTGCGTAAGGTGAATAAATTACTACTAAATGAATAAATTACTACTAAAAATTATTTATCAATGAACATGAACATGCTTAATTTAACTCTTTCTCATTTATTTATACTCATTAAGTTACTGAGTATTGGTATTATCTTGCTCATCAGTGCGTGCTCTTCTGGAAATAAACAAGTTTCTTCTCCGGTGACCGTGACTGAACCGCCTCCCACTACGCCAGCCGTGGTAATACCTGCTAAACCCACTAATGAAGCGCAAGTAAAAGACATAGTCATTCATCTAATGGAATCTTTTCCGTTACGAGTTAATGTAGTGGTGCGCGGGAGTTTACCAAACAATTGTACTACTCTTGACCAATTTACTCAGGAGCTTCGCGGTAATACTTTTGTAATCAAAATTCTCACCGCACCTTTGGCTAACCAGGTGTGCGCTCAGGTGACTCAACCGTTTGACCAAGTGATCCCGTTAGAAGTGGGAGATTTGAAGGCTGGGATTTATACGGTCGAAGTGAATGGAGTGAGTGAAAATTTTGAATTTAGTCTGGATAATGTGACTCGTCATAACCGCTAACCGTCTGTGTAGAGACCAAGACTCTAAAGGTCGGGGGGGGGGAGAATCTAGGACTGTCAATCCTTTGAGGACTGGCAGTCCTGACCGCGCGGTCACCCACCTTTCAGGACTATCGGCTCGGCAATGGTTAAAATTTATTCCGTTTCTGCAAATTTTCCAGTAATTGTCTAGTAAATACATTTTGGTTTTGAGGAGTTTCTAAATGAATGGGGGGACTGGTATTAATTAAGGTTTTAATTTGTTCTAACAAATCTTCTCGCTTATAGGTTTGTTTCTGAAAAATAGTCTCCACATAACCGTGTAAACGAGCTTGGTCTTGGCTACTGAGACTGGCAGAGGTGACGACAATGACCGGAATATGTTGCCAGTCAGGATTTTGCCGTAACCGGGTGACAAATTCAAATCCATCCATTTCTGGCATGTGTAAGTCGAGTAAAATTAAAACCGGCTTTTTCTCGGCCAGATGGTTTAACGCTACTCGTCCATTTTCGGCTTTAAACACCCGCCAACCTTCTGATTCTAAAATCTCCGCCATGATTTCGCGCAAAATTTCATTGTCTTCTACCACCATGATCAAACTCTTTGAGGTATCGGTAATTCTATATTTTTCCAAAATAGTTGCCAATTGTGTTCGATTCACTGGCTTCGTTAGATAATCAGTGGCGCCTAGCATAGCACTCCCTTGGCGTAAATTTTCTGCAAAAGAGGTCATAATGACGGGAGTGTCTGCTAATAAGGAATCACTGGTCAATTTGGCTAACACTTCCCACCCATCCATTTGTGGCATCATGACATCTAAAATAATCGCATCGGGGCGCAATTTTTTAGCGAGAGTTATCCCTTCGGCACCACTGGCGGCACCAGCCACGGAGTAGCCTAAATCACTGAGATAGACTTGTAACAATTCTCTCACCACCGGATCATCATCAATGACTAATATAATTCCTTGAACTTTGTCGGCCACTGGCGGTTTCGGTTGAATTTCTCCTATAGTCACTTTGACGGGTAAATGTATGGTAAATGCACTGCCTTGGCCAAAAGTGCTAGAGACACTGATACTTCCTCCCATCATATCAATAAACTTCTTGACAATGGTCAATCCTAAGCCAGTACCGCCAAACCGCCGAGTCGTAGAAGCATCCACTTGAGTGAATGGTTGAAATAACTTTTTTTGTTGCTCTGCCGTCATTCCAATACCGTCATCACTGACTCGAACATAAATCCATTGATGCCGATTGACCTCCTTTCGCATGGCTTCGAGGCGAATGGTTCCCTGCTCCGTGAATTTAGCGGCGTTACCGAGCAGATTTAGCAAAATTTGACGAGTTTTGGTTAAATCCGCCTCAATGTTTCCCAGGGAATTGAGGTGCCGAACTAATAATTGGTTAGATTTGTTGGCTATCAATGGTTGTACGGTGGCCTCTATCTCTTGCAACAATTGATCGACATTGATAGTTTCTAAATATAATTCCATCTTCCCGGCTTCAATTTTAGAGAGGTCTAAGATGTCATTGATGAGAGTCAATAAATGTTTGCCCGAGGCCACGACTCGGTCCAGGTCCGAGACACATTCTGGCACGCCTAACTCTTGTGCATCTTCTTTGAGCATTTCGGCATAGCCGATTATGGCATTCATCGGGGTCCGTAGCTCATGGCTCATATTGGCTAAAAATTGACTCTTAGTGCGACTGGCAGTTTCAGCTACTTCTTTAGCTTTTTCCAAATCTTGTCGTAAACGATATAATTCAATATGCGTGTTGACTCGTGCTAATAATTCTTGCTCTTGAAATGGCTTTTCGACATAGTCCACGCCCCCGGCTTCAAACGCCTTGAGTTTATGTTCTGGACGATGTAATGCGGAAATAAATAAGACTGGAATGTTGGCTAAATTAGTATCCTGTTTTAAGTAATAACAGGTTTCATAACCATCCCATTCCGGCATGGTGACATCTAATAAAATCAAATCGGGACGATATTCTTGTGCCAAAGCGAGTCCTTGCCGTCCATTTTTGGCCAACAAGACTTGAAAATTATTTCGTAAAGTTTCTCCTAAAAAACTGAGGTTGGTTTGGTTGTCATCAATTACTAAAACGATAGGTTTATTCATAACAATAGTGTGTTTATTTCATTTAGGAAATGTGGATTTTACGATAAATAAATTTATTGTAGTACCATTAGGTTTGGATGGATTACCATGGTCCCGTCATAACTACTCATCAGGGTATTATCCAGACATAAAAAATTTTTAAAATTTACCCCTGACACTTTTCTTTGTCAAACAGTATATAGGGTAACAAAGAAATAATTACTTAATGATTACGCTATCAGGTTACTGAAAAATTTTTTAAAATTTTACCCTGATACTTTTCTTTGTCAAACGGTATATTGGCCAGTAGGGATAACACCCCTTCGAGGGGTGTTATCCCTCAGAGCTCAAATCAGGTCACTGAAAAATTATTTTTAAATTTTACCCTGATACTTTTCTTTGTCAAACGGTATATTGGCCAGTAGGGATAACACCCCTTCGAGGGGTGTTATCCCTCAGAGCTCAAGTACAATTACTATATCTCGTTCCCACGCGCCAGCGTGGGAATGCCGTGGGCAACGCGCTAGCGTTGCGGGAAAGGGACGCTGGCGCGTCCAGACTGCATTCCCACGCAAGCGCGTGGGAACGAGATAAATTTTAAATCTGACAAGTTTAATGAATTATTTTAAACCACAAACTAAATTGGAGATAATTTTATGAATCCCAAACGCAAATTTCTTGCGGGAATGATTTCCGCAGGGTTATTCTGGAATACCAGCGCATTGGCGTTGGACATTCCTCCTGACATTTTGAATGAAGTACAACAAGCTCAGGTGGGGGCGGCGGTGGAGAAGTTGGTTCCTCCTCCAACAACAGCTCCGAGTTGTGATGCCAGAACACAACTCCTTGATGCAGTCACAAACACAGGAATGTGTGGTATTAAGCCTGATGGCAAAGTAGGTTGTTGGGGTGTTCCAGTTGATGCAGACACTCCGACTCAACCAGATGATAGCTTTCTTCAGATTAGTGGAGATGGCAGTGACTATGGATATGCTGTGGGCGTAAGAGAAGATGGTACCGTTAAAGGTTGGAATGGTACAGCGTATCCAATTGAAGGGCAATTTACCCAGGTACAAGGCATTCGTGGTGCTTTGGGTGGCGGCGGTTATGCTTTAAGAACAAATGGTGTTCTGTCCTCTTGGATGCGGGCAAACTTATTTCGAGTTACTCCACCTGGTACTTTCACTCAGGTTAATGGACAATGCGCCCTTAAAACAGACGGTAAAGCAGTGTGTTGGGGAGAGAATCAATATGGTCAAGCGATTCCTCCATCAGATACTTTTGTTTACGTAGTGGGTGGTAACACCTCTTGTGGAATTAAAACTGACGGTACCCTTCTTTGTTGGGGTTTAAACAACCAGACCAGTCCTGCCACTGCGGGAACGTTTACTCCTTTTCCAGGCACCTTCAGTCAAGTTGATGTTGGAAGTTTCAATTGTGCCATAAGAACAGATGGTACATTGGCTTGTTGGGGAGACTATCTACGCTATGTAATCCTTCCTCCAGCAACCGAAACTTTTACCCAAATTTCTGCTGGTTATGCCCGGTTTTGTGGCATAAAGACTGACGGGACAGCAAGTTGTTGGGGGCATTCCTCTGTTACCCCTTTACTACCTTCAGGATTGAAACTAAAGACTTGTGGAACTATCAAGCCAAATTCACCAACTACCCTGACTGTTATTCCTTCTACCGAAGGCACGGTCATTAGCACTGATATTAAGTGCGGTATCAATGGCACGAGTTGTAGTGCCCAATTGCCTGCTAACCTCCCGGTGGGGTTAGAAGCTAAACCTGCGCCTGGCTACAAATTTGCCAAGTGGTCTGGTGATTGTCAGGGAACAACCTCTTTTGTCAGAATTTCCTTGAATACTGCCAAAAGTTGTTCGGCCAGCTTCACCAAGGTCACTCCTGCCACCAGTTGTAGTAACAACCTTGACGGGCTGATGGCGTGCTATCGCTTCAGTGGCAATGCAGAAGACAGCAGTGGCTATGGTAATCATGGTGAATTTATCAATGGCACTACGTTGACTGAAGATAGATTTGGTAATGCGTTCAGCGCCTATAAACTTGATGGTGTAGATGATTACATTAATGTCAATGATGATCCGTCTATCAGAATGGATAACAGCTTCACAGTGGTTGCATGGCTAAACACTACTGCGTCAGGAAACAACATCATCGAGGGCATTTCTGGAAATGAACCCTATCCCGTAGCAAGTTGGATACTCTCTGGCGGAAGTTACTATGTACCGAGATTAACTATCAGCAATACCCAAACTGAACAATTTATAGTCTCAGACTCCAAGGTACTACCATCACGAGAATGGACTCAACTAGCCGGTGTCTGGGATCAACAAGCTAAGACCATCGCTTTGTATCGCAATGGAGTCAAGGTTAAAAGTGACATGCAACAAGTGTTGACCCGCTACATTCATACCAAAGGGCTTGTTATAGGCAAGCATGGTAATGATTATGCGCCGGGTAGCATCGACGACATTCGCATTTTCAACCGCGTCTTATCCGATAACGAAGTCAAGCAACTTTATGACTTTGATATGAATAATGAAGCAGCAGCTAAAGTCACCTTAACAGTCACCAAAACCGGCAACGGCCAAGTCACGGGCAACGGTATCACCTGTGGCACCGACTGCACCGAAGACCTCGCCCCCAATACCCAAGTGACCCTCACGGCCACCGCTACCACCGGTTCCATGTTCAAACAATGGACTGGCGATTGCACCGGCACCACTGCCACCGTCACCGTCACGATGGATAAGGCGAAAAGTTGTTCCGCGACCTTTGAACTCCTCCCAGTCACTTACACCCTCAACGTGACCAAAACTGGGAATGGCAATATCAAAGGCACCGGCATCGACTGCGGCACCGACTGCACCGAAGCTAATTTGGCAGCCAACACTCAAGTCACTTTGACCGCTACGCCCGACGCTGGGAATCAATTCGCTGGCTGGGCGGGTGCTTGCACAGGGACCGAAGCTACGACCACGGTGACCATGACGGCAGACCAAACCTGCGAAGCGAAGTTTATGCCCGCCGGGATTCCATTAACCGTCAACAAAGCCGATACTGACCGCGGCCGTATTTCAGGTCGTCTCAGAGGAGAAACAGCGACGAGTTTAACCTGCGATAACGCTTGTCAAACGGCTAACTACAACTATCCCAAAGATGGCGTAGTGATTCTCACGGCCACCGCCGACAAAGGCTTTGAGTTCAAAACGTGGACTTGCACCGGTAGCAGTTATACCCAAGACCCGGCCACGTCCAATATTCTCAAAGTGACCATGACCACGGCGACCACTTGCACGGCGAATTTTGATGCTATTGGCCCACTCGCTACCCTCACGGTTAACCTGATAGGTACTGGCAACGGCACCGTGATAAGTAACAAAGTCGGCCTAACATGCAGTGGCCAATCATGCACGGGTACATACGTGCTAGGGCAAAAACTGACTTTGACCGCTACTCCCAGTGTCTTCGCCACCTTCCTCAACTGGGGAAGCGACTGCACGGGGAATAATGCCAAAGTCTCACTCACCCTAACCAAGGACTTGACTTGCACGGCGCAATTCCAGAGCATACTAGAAGCCGCCGCGACCGAGTTAGTCAAGGTCCTCTACACCAACGGCTTTTTAGAAAACAATGCCGACGTAGCCAGTCAATTCCCGCAGACGACCAACCAAGACCGCTTAAAAGAAGCCTTCTGGTTAGCCGCCACCGCCATTCTGCAAGCGGAGTCCAACTTAGCCGCGACTCAACAATGGCCGGCGCAATTGAATAGTATCCCCTGGTATTCAAAGAGTCCCATTGGCCAATACACGGAGAGCATTCAACTCCAAGCGGGAGAATATGTGGATATTCAACTGAAACTGCTAGATAATGCAGGGGTAGAACAAGAAGTCGTGATAGTGATATACTACAGTGACACTCCTCCCACCCCTGTGGGCGATAGTGGCAGTGGACGATACTCTATCCCCATCTATGTCCCGAAATCGTTCGCCTCGCAGTGGGGATGGTAAATCCGTAGTGCCAACCCCAAACCAGGAGTACCAAGCTCCGCTTGGTACTCCTGGAGGATTTATATTCCATGAAGATTTGAGGGGTGAGGGCAAGTCTGTCGATTAGGGTTAAGTTCTGAAGCATAAATTCGGCGGTATTTTCCCTCACCCCCGGCCCCTCTCCCAAAGGGCGAGGGGCGAAAGAAAATACGAGAAAATTGTTGCTTCAGTACTTATTTATCCAATTTCAATACTCCCCAGACTTCTTTCACTCTTCCTCCTTTCTCTAATACCGCCCATTTATTGCACGACCATAATGTTCCACTGGCTATCAGTCTTTGCCGTAATGGTGAGCGACATTCGTTGGTAAATTCATTGAGTGCCCAGTCACCTTTCACTACTTGCATATTTAAGTAATCTCCAATTTCTAGTACCTGCCGATCTCGTGGCGGCGTGTAATAAATACTGCCTTGGGAAGTTGCTTGACGAGATAATTTGAATTCTAATTGCTCGTAGGTTTCGAGTACCGACATGATTGATTCCTGGGTGGATAAAGGTTGCCACACAAATTCTATTGGCCAAGGCACCATTGGTTTTGATGGATAATTGGAAATTGGGAGGGACGGACAAGTGGAGGTGGTTTTGTCACAAACGAGGGTCCGAATCTGGTTGGGTAATTGAGCTAGGACCAAGAGCAATTTATCCCAATAAGTTTGGGCCTCGGCGGGCCGAGGTCGTAGCTCATATAAACGAGCCAAATTGTAGTCTATGGAGAAAGTAGTCGGCGACTGGCTGGCTAACTCTTTTAGTTTCTCCACCGCTTTCTCCCATAAATCAAGTGTCGGCTCACTTTGCTCATATAACGCCACCGCTTGCAACGCTTTAATCTCCACATTGGTTGGGGCAATCGCTTCGGCTTCGAATAAAAAATTTCGGGCCAGATTAGTTTTGCCGAGATAAAGGTAGGCCACAGCTAAATTTACTCGCGCCGGCCAGTAATTAACATCAGATTCTACGGCTTGTTTGAGATAGTAACTGGCTTGAGTTAACGCGATTTTGACTTCTCGACTTAGGGGCATCAGTTTAAGCATCTTGTATGCTTTAGTACCACGGACCAAGGCACTGAGTTGAGTTTCCACTTCCAACACCAGTGGCATCCAGTAAAAGTTAGCCTGACGAATATCCATCAATAGTCGTGCTTGTTGCAAGTGGCAGAATCCAAGGTTATTTAACACTTCTCGCGCTGGAAACTCCTGTTGAAATTTCTCTAAAAAGTATTTCCCATCGTCACAACGTTCAAAATGAGCTAGACGCATACCAAATTCAAAGAGCGGGATTTGCGTTTGCAAGGTCTGTAAAACTTTACGTAAGTTATTAATTCTACCAGATAATTCTGATGTTCCCAAGAGCTTAGGCGTGGCTTGTTTAACCCAGTAAGTGAGAAAATCATCGGTTTGACCATTCTCTGGCGGCAGTAGCAAGTCCACTTGATAACCGGCCATCCCGGCATAGACAAATCCTTTTTTATCGGCGGCCAGTTGTTGGGCTTCGGAATCGGCGGGTGGACAACTATCCCCGTTACCATTGACGATTTGATAGATCTGCACGTCGATAAAATCGTCACGGACTAAGTGACCCAATTCATGTCCTAAGACAAAAGCTAAACGAGCCTCACTGGCCTCAATTTCTGATGGTTGGTGGGCGGCTTGATAGAGTTTGGTGATGGCACCTTTGGACAAGACCACATTATTGCCAGGTAAAGCCACGATAATCAGTTGTTCCGTATTGACCACCGTCAAGGTAAATATGCCTTTTTTGTTGTTATCTGCGACCGCTTGTACTCGCTCAAATACTTTAAAAGTTTGGTCCACTTCGGGGTCACCTTGTTGTGGGTCAATTTTATTGAAAGCGGCAATGAAAGCGCTGGCCTCGGTCATGCACTCAGTAGCCCAACTCGGTGAGTTGAGGAGAGTTGAAAAGAGGACTATGCCTAGTTGGAATAGCCGTGGTATAGATGTTGAGTTCATAAAAATTCCTTCTTTTAAACAAATGGTTAAGTGAGATTTTTCTTGTTCCCAGGCGCCAGCGTGGGAACGAGAATTCTTGGCTTTATCACCCAGATTTCAGTACTACCGTCTAGTTCAACTTAGTTGCATTATCATCGCTCGCAATTGGTCACTCAGTTGATAGCCCAAGGCTTGCGAGGGTGCTTGTTGTAACTGCTGTAACAGGGGTAATAACCGTTGGACACTGGTAAGAGCGTTGGCTTGCCATTCACTGGGGACCGTGTTGCGAAGCACACTTATTACTTGATCACCGACCAAATATTGCTGTGCCCAAAATTGCGGTGGGGTCTTCGTGGCCGAGGCAACTGCCACTGATAGTAAATTCAACCAGCGTCCTAATTCATATTCCGTAACCAACTCGGTCGGTGATGAATGGTCAGTCGTCGCCCTTTGCCACAACTGTTGTCCTCCTTGCCACAGTCCGGTTTGGAAGGCTTGGCGGGCCGGTGAAACTTCTACTTCACTAAATCCCAAGTTGGTCCGTCCCCAGTGGAGTGCCTTCTGCTGTTTCTGCTGTTGTGGCGTTAACGGTTGTGTGAGAAGAGCTGCATAGCTCTTATCAATGGTAAGGGTTAAGTTTGGGGTAAATAAGATTATTTTAACCACCATTACCGTCGCCAATACCATCAGGCTCATAGCTACTACCGCCATGATGAATCTGGGTGGTTGACGAAATCCCTTTTCTATTTCTGGAACATAATTAAATATTTTCTGGCAGTAATGCAGTGTGGGCGAAATGATACGCATTAAAACAGATTTGACCACTTTTGAAAAGTTGTCAAATCTCACCCATATTGCATGACTACCCATTTTCTGATACCAAGGGATAAGCGCGTAAACTTCTTGGTAATGAAAAGCACATTCCGGGCAATTTTCTAGGTGCCACGAAATTTGTTGCCACTGTGCTACTGGCAATCTGCGGTCAATGTAGTCAGCGAGTGTCTCTAGTTTGGGACATGAGCTGACGGGTTGTGGTTGGTCGAGGTCGGCCCATAAAGCCAGCATCGCCAGTGCCTTGTCGTCGGTGTTGAGCATATTCTTAAATTGCTCAGAAGTTTGTGATAAGTGAGTCATACTGATTTCTCCTGGGTTACTGGTGTTAATAAAAATCGTCGTTCATATTTTCATTCATCTCTTAGTTATAGTTAACGTGACAAATTCGATTTTTCCCCCGGTCTGGCCAAACATTTTTTGCTGTGGTAATTCATTTTACATACGGTTAACTCAACCACCCCCAACCCCTCCTTGGTGAGGAGGGGAGTAAGCGCTACCGAAACCGCAGGGAATATTCCCCGCCTTAGCAAGGAGGGGCTAGGGGTGGTGGTGCGTAAGATGAGTTACTGATTAATCTAACCAGTTTTCTTTTTTCAAGGCCTCTCGTATTTTCTTCAGTGCTTGCCCACATTGCGTAAATACTTGTTTTTCTGTCAATTTGTATCGTTTACCAAAGTCACTTTTTACAATTTCTTTAGCGGTCTGGTCATGGTAGTAAAACAACCACAGCAACTGTTTTGACATTGGCGTGAGCGACACTTGTTGCAGAGTAGGTAATACTTTTGGTAATAGTTCGGTTTCAACTGCGATAGCTTGACCGAAAAGGTATTGCAACACGGCGGTCTTTACGATTTCTTTTCGCTGTTCGTTAAAAGTTTGTTCTGGTCCCAGCGACGGCGGGTGCGGGTGATTTCCTTCAGTTATTCTCGTCTCCTTTTCATCTCCTTCATTCTCTTCAAATGGTGTTAGCAAATAGACTGGAAATAGCACGAAGTTACATTTTTTTAGAATCATCTGCACTATCTGCGCTATGCAGGAAGGCGGCACGGCTGGCAGATCAGTATGCAAGTTTTCTTCAACCATTTTACGAGAATACTGATAAGACAGTAGGTAGTAAGCCTTAATCGTGAGTACCGTATCAAAAATCGCCAAACGGTCGATTTGTGGATGATTTGTAGTTAAGGTGTCAACCAGGTGCTGACCGTTGAATCCATCTTTTTTCTTGCCTTTGAGGAGTGTCATTGCCTCTTTGTACAAAGGTTTGTCGCGGGCATATTGATACAATGTGCTTGAATTGCCAAGGATTTTTCTCAAGCAGTCCTCTCGCCAATGAGAAATTTTTAGTTTCACTAGACTGGCACTGTTACCGCACAGTTGTTTACAATGTTTAACTAATTTATCTAGCACGCAATTTTCCACTTCTAAGCGCAGATTCTCATCAAAAATTCGCTGTTTAGCCATTTTATGTAGCCATTTAAACCAATTCTGCCATAATTGTCCATGACAAGGACAATCTTCTAGGGCGTGACTACTTGTGCTACCACTGGATTGCGGATTATTCATACTGATTTTCAACAAAGCTATCAGTATTTTCAACCATGAAAATATCATAGACATTTTTCCCTTTAGTTATATATGCTTAGTGATCTAATTCCAAGTAAACCTTTAATTTGGTCAATGTTGAATTCGACCGTTTCCAAACTCCGTAGGCGTGACGAGTTATAGCAAAAAATAGCGATTTGCCAGTGGTCGGTGTCGTCGATCAAAGCGGTGCTCTACCCGAATACAGCGTTGTAATTCTAACTTTTTAAGTGATCGTTGCACCGTACTAAAACAATAACCAGATTTAATAGCTAGTGTGTGAATATTTTCTTTACAAACCAACCCATGAGTTGCCAGTCGTTTCAGGGTTTCATAAATATCATGAGTGGCACGATTCCAATTAAAAATCTGAATAGTTTCTAACATTTTATTTTATACCTCATAAGTGCAAATTAACTGATTTGTACCTATAGACATTTAACGTAAATTCTATAATATTTATCTATGGTTTATGATTCTTGATAGCTTATATTTATAAGTAAACGTAACAAATTCGATTTTTCCCGAAAAATATTTTTTTTTGTATAATAATCAATTAGTTAAATTTACATATTTGTTATGTTATATAATAAAACAATAAATTTTATTTAAATGCTCAAATAAACAGTGGAAAAATATATATCTACTATTAGATTATACTCTAATGAAGAATTACACCAGACTTAGGCTCTCAATCTCCGGAACACTCTTGCTAAGGAGGGCTTGGGGGTGGTTAAATTGACCGGAACCACTCCCTGGCTAAGGCTACTCTATGCACACAAGTTCATGGTAAATCAGTTAAGCCATTGATAAACCAAAGAAATAATTTTTGGCCTCGTTTTGGAATTACATTTAATTTCAACAGGTTACAAACTTATGTGCATAGAGTAGCCTTACTAAGGAGGGGTTGGGGGTGGTTGGGCGTAAAAGGCGTGACTAAACCTTGAACTTGAAATCCTAAAATTTTCTGAGACACTCAGAGTTTTCATTGCACTTAATTAATAATTTTATCTCCATGAATACGTTCACTTTCAATCCTCGATTATTTTTTATTAATATTAGCCTCTCTCTTTTATTGACTTTCACTTTCACTTTCGCTTTTTGTTTATTAGAAGGTTATACCAAAAGTTTGATAGTCCTGGTTATTATGACCCTGTTGATGACTAAAATAGTTTGGTTTAAGAAAATGACTGAACATCAAAGGATAGTAGAAGCCCTGCATCACAGTGAGGCGCGGTATCAAGCGATAATTCAAAATCAAAGTGAACTGATTTGTCGTTTTTTACCCGACACTACTCTAACCTTTGTCAATCAAGCATACTGTCGTCATTTTGGCCAAACCCCAGAACAATTGTTAGGGCAAAAATTTTTAACTTTGGTGTCTCCTCATCTTCATGAAATTACACTGGCCGGTATACAACAACTGATTGATAATCCGAAGGCCGCTCAGACTATAATACATGAACACCCGTCCGCGGCCGCGGATGGTTCAGTCACTTGGCAACAATGGATTAATTCCGCCATTTCAAATGACCACGGTCAAATCATAGAATTTCAATCGGTGGGGCGAGATATAGTAATATCCTTATCTAGTTGTCCCATAATAAGTTTGGCCAAACCGCAGGG
>DZAL01000113.1 GCA_022729575.1 Thiomargarita sp. | reverse complement strand
ACGGAATAAATTCCGGACTCCAACCCCCTTAACGGAATAAATTCCGGACTCCAACGGCCACGGAATGAATTCCGTACTCAAAAATCAAAACTACGCACCGCCGCTACCTTCACCTCCTCCTTAACCAACGGGAACGTCCCCAAAATATGCCGAAACTCCTCTTCCGTCAACCCATACAAATGGGCAATCATCCCATCCAATTCTGCCCGCAATTGGGCCCGTTGTTGCGAGTCGGTAAGACCTCGCAGGTCTCGAAGACCTGCGAGGTCTGCTACTTCTTTCGCTAAGTCGTCATATTCTGGCGTGGTGCAGATGAGTTGGGCCGCCCGTGTGACGATGGATTTGAATGGCGGGTCTTGGACAGTTAAGCGGGGGATTGGCAGTTGATAAACATAAAACATATTACAATGGGCTGTGACCTTTTGTCGAATCAGCGCATCTGCTACAAAACTATTTAATAATGCCGTAATCGCAAGTAATTCAAGATTATTTTGTGGAGAATATGAGTTAATCAAAGTGTTACCCGTAAACACCAAAGGCGGCAACACCGTCGCAATCATCGTCCTTTCATCCGTATTTCTCGCCACATCCCGAAACCCCAACCGATACCCCTGATAATCCAACACTTGCCCCTTATCCTCCTTCTTCTTGCCCAACAACGCCTGCCGCCCTTCCCGTTCATCAATCCAATACTTCGGCTCCCCCCACCGATGATCAAACTGATGAATCATTTTGCCTTCATACAGTGGCAAACGGCCTTTGGCAGGTTCGGTTTTAAACAGGTGACTGTCATTGGTCATATCAAATTCACGGGTTAAAGCCAAGTTCCACACGCCTTCCAATTTCTCCCCTAACAACGGAAATTTCAACATTTTCTCGGCAATGGCAATATCCTTCTCACTTTTAAATTCCATGACCGAATGCGAATCGGGCGATAATCGGCGAATTAACTCGGTAGTCAGCCACAACGCGCCACTTTGTGGAAAGTGCTGTAATTCTTTGACCTCATGCCGCATAAACGCTGCGGGGAAACTCTCAGTACGTGGTCCTTTGGCAAGAGTCAACACGACAAATTTAAAACTGCGATGTACTCCTTCAAAGATTTCTTTACGATTTTCGAAACCAAATAATCCTGTCACTTGCGTTTGGTCAAACAACAAACCTCGTAAACCCGTTGCCCCTAAGTCGGTATAAATCCCGCTAGGAATCACTATGCCACATTGTCCACTGTCACGCAACAGATTGACGCATTGTTCTATAAACAACTTATACAAATTCACATCCGTGCCGGTCTTCTTGCCATTTACCACGGTGGTTTGATGAACATATTGAGGACTACTTCTCACATATTGACTGACAAACGGAAAGCGACTTTGATAAGCCAACCAGGCTTCACGAGTTTCAGTATTGCTTAACAACTTCCCTTGTGCTTTTTCAAACTCCTTAATCGTCATCTTATTTTTGGTAACGACTTCCGAAAATTCGGCAAAAAATTCCTTGGCTTGTGGCTTAAAAATCTCCCACGGCGGATTCGTAACAATCGCATCAAATCCTCCTCTCACCCCTAGCCCCTCTCCCAAAGGGCGAGGGGAACTCCCTTCTCCCTCTGGGAGAAGGGCCGGGGATGAGGGTCGCAACACCTCATCAAACTCATACCCCCAATGAAATGGATGCAACGACTCCAAGTCCTGCACTGTCAAGGGCCGCTTCACGGGCTTCCCTTCCTGCTGTTTCGCACTCTCCCAAGTCGCTTGTTCAAACTTAATTTTCAACCGTTCAAATTCTTTCAACAACAACTGATTCAACACCCGTTGCGAACTCCGCTTATGGGCATAAATCTCATCCCGCAAACTTTGCAAATAGTCGGCCGCATATCCAGAAGCATCTCGATACAAGCCAATTAACCGATTCTTCTCAGCCAACACCTGTTGATAACTCTGCACCTCCTCTGCCTTCAATAAATCGCCCGTCTGCCCGACTTCCACAAACTTTTCACCATCCACTTTTAACAACCCAATCAACGAATTGCCCGCCAAGATATTAAAATCAATATTGGGCAACGGTTCCAAATGTTCGAGGGTAGTGGCGGAAGACACCAACGCTAAAAACAACCGCAACTTGGCAATTTCCGTCGCCTCCTCCATAATATCCACGCCAAACAGATTCTTGACAATAATCTGCTTTTTGATAAAGTAACTCAAACTCGGATGCGCCTCCTCCGTCTCCTTCAACCACGCCGTCAAACTCACCTCCTGCAAAAACTTAATCTTCCCAATCACCGCCGAATACAAATTAATCAACACCTTCATGGCCGCCACTAAAAACGCCCCTGACCCACACGCCGGGTCCAACAACTTCAACTCCGGCAAAACCTTCCACAATAATTCCCGACATAACGGCGCATCTAACTGAATTAGCAATTCTGGCACACTCTCAAACCGTCGCGCCGGCAACACCCCCGTGACTTCCGGATGATTCACTTTATCTAAAATCAGTTGATAAATCGTCTGCGTGCATAAATACTCGGTAATTTCGGGCCGAGTATAATACGCCCCAAACTGCTTCTGGTTAATATACTTCTCAAAAATATAGCCCAACACATCCGGATTAATCTCATTATCATCTCCCCCGGGACTATCATCCAAACTCCAAGTATACTTCTGAAAGAGACTAAACAAATTCGCAAACGCCTTATCTGGGATAACAATCTGAGGATTCTCCAACTCAATCCGATGCTTTAAGAACAAGCCACCATTCAAATACGGAATCTCTCCCAACCATCTCTGCGGGTCCTCCCGTTCTGCCGCCGGTTTCGCAAACCCTTGGAAGAACAACACGGGCAAAAACTCCGCAAAATATCTATCCTGCCCCCGTTGGGTACTCTCCTCCAACTTCTCCTGCAAATAACGGTCATTGCCATTCTCCAAGAAATGCTTAATCTGCAAAAACCAAATAAACATCAAACGATTCAACAACACCGACGCATACCACCGCCGGTCCCGGTCATTCGCAATGCCCGTAATTAACTCCAAAAACGCCAAATGTTGCTGTTCAAAATCCCGATAAAATTTCTTAGTGACGGGCTCCACATCCAAAGACTTTTGCAAGCGCCGTAACACGTCTAACACCGACACATTCCCAGACTCATCCAAGTCGCTTAAATCCACAAATAATCCCGACAACTTACTGATAAACAAATCACCACTTTGCCCGCGCAAATACAGATGTTCCCGGGCCATTTCCTGACCCTCCTCCCGCTTCACCCACCGCCACACACTTTGGGTCGGCTGCGACGGCTTATCCAAAAAAATCAACAAATTCTCATGGTAAGTTGCAGAAATCTGTCGCTGAATCGTTGCCCGCAATTTCGCCTCTGGCAATCTCCCCAGCGAAGAGACAATAGCAAACACGGGAATACTTCCCAATTCCGCAATGGGCAATTGCGTAAACTCGGCCTGTTGAATCGGTTTCATGGACAGATGATTCCAACCGAGTTCCTCAATAAATAGCGATTTAAACTCAAAGTTTTGAATTAACTCGCGGATATTTTTGATATTTAAAGTTGACATAATAAAAGTTCTCTTGGTGACCGAAGTTGGAGTCCGGAATTTATTCCGTTCGATTCTAAAGACGGAATGAATTCCGGACCCCAACCCCCTATTTTCTCGTATACCGCTTAGGCGCTCGGCGTCGATGTAATGGTGAAAACCTGGCGGGCCAGAATACCCTACGCTGATTTAACTAACTTAATTTCTAACTGACAACCCACCGCCTCTGCATAGCGTCTTAAACTCTTCAGACTGGGAGAATACTTGTAGTCCTCCCCAAAACTTTCGAGCCGACTGACGATGGCCTTGCTGGTACCCATGCGCTTTGCCACTTCCTCGGTCGTGAGATTCGCTGCCTGACGTGCTAAAATCAACCGTTCAAATAAGGTAAAGTCTTCTGCTAAAGACTCATATTCAGCTTTCACCGCGGGATTACTTAACCCCTGTTGGACCAGTTCTTCATGTGTTAACATCATGGTTATCTCCTGAAATAATAGTTATGAACAGTTTAGTGATAATTCTTCAAACTTTGCCACCAACCTCTCAAGTTTGGTTTTTCACCTGCCTCATTCGGCCTCTTGCCAATTCGAGTTCTTGGCGGGGCGTTTTTTTGAGTCTTCTTGATGAAACTGTGCAACATCACGATTCGTTGGCCCACTATGGTACAGTAGAAGACACGGGCGATCCCTTCGGTCCCGGTGAGCTGTATTTCAAACAAGCCCTCACCCATTGCTTTTGTGTATTTGCCACCTAAATTGGCACCGACATTAAGCATCATTTTGGTCAATCTAAGGTATTTAGCAAACAGAGTTGGCGGTAATTCCAAAATAGCTTGTTGTACCTTTTCGTTGTAATATTCAATTGTCCACTCCATCATTTATAATCCTTTTAACATGCCCACTATAGAACTGCTTATCATAACATAACGGTCCAAAGTGCAACTTTGAAATTACAAATCTTCGCACGGAGTACGGAATTTATTCCGTCTTGCCGTTGGAGTCCGGAATTCATTCCGTCTTGCCGTTGGAGTCCGGAATTCATTCCGTTCGCAGTTGGAGTCCGGAATTTATTCCGTCTTGCCGTTGGAGTCCGGAATTCATTCCGTCTTTAGAATTGAACGGAATCAATTCCGGACTCCAGCCGCGTTTCCAAATCTGAAGATTTGGACTCCAGCCCGTTCCCAAATCTTCAGATTTGGACTCCAGTCCGGCAGTTCCTCTTGAGTTAATCCGTTGCTGCAAAATAGATACCGCCAATTTTCTCATAATCTGGGTCAATAGCCAACCGGATTCGTTCCAAAAATCCGTAAAAACCTAAGACGGTAGGCCCTTGCCAATCTTCACAAAACAGAAACGTGCCATCTATCGTCAGCGGTTCTCCCCAATCGGCTGATAACTGGACTTGTACACGGTAGAGATGACCTTCGAAATTTCCCAGTCGAGGGTGAATCGTTTTGGTGCCGACGGGCAGACCTAAAGAAGTCTGTTCATCGGTAAAACTTTGATAAACTTCCACCCCAGCCACAGAGAGTTCCGCCGCCGTATCTAATAAGGCTATTTGTTGGGTTTGAATGGCAACAAATTCGCAATGTGCCCCGATGATTAATTTGTAAGGACCACAGTCGTGCATGATATAAGCATAGGCCCCACCGGTACTCCACGGCAATATCTGCTGCTGATGTTTGCAATAAAGGTACTTCATGGTTATTTCCACCGTTCCAATTTCAAACTCATGAACAGTGCCACGTTTAATAGTCCGGCCGCTTTGATGATACGACGTAGTTTTACAAAGCTTGAGTTAGCACCTAACAACACGCCTTCATGAAGTGCCACCCATTGTCCCAGATACTCCTCATGGTGCTGTTTCAGCCAGTCTATATCTTTACGAACCCCTTCTGGAGTCTTGGGAGGTCTGGTCGATGGTAGTGATGGAACAATGGTGGGTCTGGGAATACCGTGATTCATAGTGAAATTCCTCTTAGGTAAGTATAACCAGTTAAAAAATTCAGTAGTGCTGAAATTTGGGTGACTGGTGAGGATTGGCAGGATTACCAGTCCTGATACTTCGATCACCCACATTTCATTACTACCCAGAACCAATGACATAAATATAGTAACATCCTTATCTAGTTGTCCCATAATAAATTTGGCCAAACCGCAGGGATAACACCCCTTCGAGGGGTGTTATCCCTCAGAAGTACAACAGTAGGTGAATATTACTATATGTCCTAACAACTGCTTTAAAATATCCAACTGTTGTATTTGGCCAAGTGCCAATAGAGGACTAGAATTGGAAATGACGATTCTCATAGCGGTTGTTCCATCAGAGTGGCCAACTGTTGGTAACTTTGTTCAAGTTCTTCTGGAGTCGCGTTGATAAACTCGTTTCTTCAGCAATTCAATTATCTGCTGGAAATCCACCGGTTGCTGAACCAACGGCAGTCGTAACAGTCCCTTGGCAACCTCCTTGTTTTGGACTTTTCCCCGGAGAATTTTCCCTCCCCCACCAATTACCTTGAAACATGACCCAGCAATACAACGAAAAATTTCTTTACCCGACAGCCGTTCCAGCCAAGTTCCACAACCATATTGAAGAGGTAAAACCCCGCCGCTGAGTTCACCAACAAATTCGGAATACTTCTCTCTAACGGCATTTCTTTCAAGCAGGTCGGAAACGGACGTCGCCTTTTCTGCCAGTGCTGACAATCCATCCAATTGTTGTGCGCCAGCCGCTTCACTTTGAAAATGTTCAAGATTACGAAAATACCCGGTGAGTGGTCTTCTAACCTCTCGATTAATGGCCATCAGTGTCAGGTTGGCAGCATCCAGAAAGATTCGACGATTGCACTCGTCAAGAATGCGCTTTCTGAGTTCTTCTTCAGTAACCTTTAAAAACGAAGAGAACTTAAGGTAGCTTGGGTCAATAAAATAATTTTCCAATTCCCTTTTTCGCCAAATTAACAGATTGTGGGTGGCTGGATCAGGAAAATTCAGCCAATAATTTTCAACTGTTTGGTCATCCTGATCGTCACGATCAATTAGAAAATAGTAGGAAGGATGATGGCGAAACAGTGCCTGGGCGGCACTGCGAACATTATCACAACCACCCATTGTCTGGACTTCGACGATCTCTAAATCATTATTACTGAGAAGTTCGCCAATAACGACTGGATCAATTTCCTCGTTACTACTACCCTCCACAAAGATATTATGCAGCGTTGCAGTATCGTTCCCGTGTGAATGTTGCCCCGTGTTGCTCATAAGGCCTCCTCCTTATTTTCGTCCGGCACGAGAATAGCGCGATAGGATTCATCTACAGACCGGAATATCTCCCCCGAATGGGTTGCGAGGATATACTGATTGTGTGGTGCCAACTTACGTAGTTGCCCTATAAATCCTCTATGCCATTCGGCATTCAGATGCAACTCAGGCTCATCAATCAGAACGATACTAGGTTGTTGGTGCGTGTTTTTCCAAATGAGAAAGAGAGTTGCTATCATTTCTTTCTGACCAGAACTTAATCCATTGAAAGAAAATGAACTTTCTCCATTTACCGGTTTAATGCGAATATCTACGGTGTTGTCGGGCAACAGACGCAAATTCTCAATACTGCCACCACAATAACGTTCCATAAGGCTGTTCAATTGGGATAACACCATCTCAGATTCGCCCTTATTGAAACCCTCAAGCAAGGATGCTTTCGCCATGAGAGAGTGCATCACCTCTAGTTTAAAGACACTCATGGGGTCCGCACGTTCTGGACGACTCATTCTGGGATGGCCGGCGATCATCATGCCAAGTTCTGGATTTGACTCTTTAATTTTACGATAACTATTGAAATGTAGCAATGGTGGCAAAATCAGAGGTTCACCCGATAAGGCCAAAATGCTGTCCAAAGTATTTTCAATGCTCCCAAAGAATCGTTGCTGGTGTTCCTCACGAAATCGTTGGAGCAATGACTCATCCCCTTTCCGAATGGTTTCCTCAAACCCTTCAGCCTTGATTTTCAAGGTGACTTGACAGATTTTTCCCCCCTGTTCAAATTCCCCTGTGATGATTGTTTGTGGCTGACCTGCTTTCACCAATAGACTCGTAATATCCGGCGGTAACTCGGTTCTTCTTTGATGACGCTGGAACTCAAGTCGTCCAAATACTCCAGCCAACATCAAGAGGGCACAACATTCCAGCACCGAAGTTTTGCCGACCCCATTCGCACTACCAAACACCAAGATGTCGACATCCCCAGCCATGAGGGGGGGAGGAAATTCAATTTCCAGTTTATCCAGTCTTTTGTAATTCTCAATAGTCAAACGATTCAGGCGAAGCCCTGGGGATAAAATATCTGTGTTCTGAGTCATAGAGATTTCTCCTGAAAATACCGTCACACCAGAGGGTGTGAGGGCTATGTTGTAAAGCAATAAAATAGAGTGTACAACTTCTTTCTGTGTACTGTGGTAATTTCAGCTTTTAATATTTGGGCATGTTGAAACATCTGATTTCTCCAAGGAGGTTCCCAAATTTGAAAAATTTGGACTCCCGTATTAGCGAGTGCCGTTGGTTGTCAAACCTTCGAGGTATTACATTTACTTCAACCTACCTGGCTGAAAGTCAGCTTACGGCTTACAAAAACCACTTAATCGTCTTAATCTTTTCATCAAAACTATAGTAACAAACTTCTTGACGAGTCACCCGAATAATTTTGCCCATTCGTTTGGTTTTAGTGTCAAACTCCACCTGACCAAATAATGCTCTCAATAAACGCGGAATTTCACGGGCGCGAGAGTTGTCAAGAAAACCCATAGTCACTAAACGAATAGCTTCCACAATAGCGGCTTTGGGAACACGGCCACCATAGCCTGTCACCAAATCATCCAGGCTTTCACCAGCCGCCAGTCGGTCTAAGGTACCAGCAATTTCAATGCGAGTGTATTTGAACGTGGGGCGACCACCACAAACTCCGATGGCCCTTACCACATAGTCACCTAACGGATAATATTGATAGCTCTCGTTGTTGATAACTTCTTCAATTAATTTAGTCATAGTAAGTTTTCCTCAAAAATTACGGCGGTGAAAAGCTCGGTTGGCGTTCCGAAACTAAGTTTTTTAGTCAGCCTATAGCAAACCCGGTGTACTTCCGTTTATAAGGAGGATGGAAACCGACCACAATGTCTCCTCTGGATACGCCCATCGCCATTAACTCCTCGGCCACGTCAAATTCAGTGCCATTATGTTGAATCCAAATTTTGCCCTGCTTAATATCAAACTGCAACACCGGGCCACAAATTCTCGCATTTCCTTGCCAACCTAGATAAGCTAGTTGATAATGATGATGTTCTCGATCAAAAATCCACTGCGTTTCCAGTTCCTCCTCTGCCGAAGACAGACGACCATGTTGTTTGATAAGAGTTTCCACGCAAGTACGATAATGCTCTATGTCTGCCATCTTAAAATGACCTCCTTGGGAATATCGTAAACCAAGTAGAGGAAGTAAAACTCAATCCTCCAAAGCTTCATAAAATTGTCTTTTAGAAACCCCTGCTTGTTGTGCCATCCAGCGGATGAGGTCTTGACTAAAAGGAGATTTTGGACAATCGACGGTGACCTTATAAAATCGCCCACCGTCTGGTTTTACCCATTGTTCATGAGAAATACCTTTTCGGGAACGTGGTTGAAAACCTAAGTGGGTCAAGATTTTCTTCACCTCTTGACAGGTTAACGGATGATATTTAGCCATAATTAAACCTGCGGAGGAGATACTGGCACCAATGGCATTACAGCCGCAAACCGTTGCCACACCTCTCGACGAATGGCACCGACTTGACTCAACAACACATATCCGTAATATTTCAACCAATCCCCTAACGGGGCACGTCGTCGTAATAATTGTTCAGCAAAGGCTTGGTCTTCACCTACCAACGCATCATAAACGTATTCACTAATTTGGTTTCTGAGTTTCTCTTTGGCCTCCAACAGAGAATCTGCTTGAGTAGCCAAACACAAATCGAGACAAAAGGCCAGCCATTGTGACCCCTGTTTTTCAACATAACAACGCAAAATTAAAGTAGTTGGTTTCATTAGTAATTATCCTATGGTAATGGAGTACAAAATTGATTCCGTTAGAATTTAGACGGAATCAATTCTGTACTTCAATCCCAAAAAGTGAGGGGGTAAAGTCAATATTCACGCCATTCCAACCGGGGTCCATCAAATAGCAATGGTAACTGATTGAGAATATTGCGTCCTAGAATACCCCAAGTTTGGTCAAGCAGTAAGAATTGTCCCCGAAAAATACGGTGACAGAGGACTAATTCCAAAGATACTACCTGCGCAGTTGTAATGTTACCATCAAAACCAGCCAGTTCATAACTTTGGTTGGTAGCCATCGTTAATCCTAATTTCTCTACAACTTGCTGGGGGACCAAAGTTATATCGGCACCTGTGTCTAACAGCATTGGTACTTCTAGCCATTCGATACTATTCAGAGGATTTCGCAACGTGACATAGGCTACGGGCGCGGGTGGATCAAAGTTGGTAGCATTATATTGGGTCATTCTCTTTCTCCAGTTGCACTGCCATCCGAAATTCTGCCAATTGTTCACGATGTACCAAACGTGGACTCACGATATGCACAGGAGGTCGTTGGGAAGTAGTTATGGTAATCAAAGGACGAGTCAGGTTTGCCGAACTCGGTGGCGGTTCGACTTTGGTTCGTAAGAAAGCCGTGAACTCGGCCAATAAGGTTAAACTATCTAAAGGTAATAAATCTAGTGCTGAAGTAATTTCAGCTTTTAATATTTGGGTATGTTGAAACATAAGACTTCTCCAAGGAGGTTTCGGTAGTGGTGCAATGTGGGTGATAATGGAAACACTGGTTGATTGTCAGGTTCGGCCAAACCTCCGAGGTCTTCGAGACCTCGGAGGTTTAGAGTTATCACCTGGCCACCAATCCCAAGGAACACACAATTTGCGGTTCTTGGGCAACCTCTTGTTCCTCAATGAGACACAATCTTTCGTCTCGATACCAGGTCGATACCAATTCGGCTAAATCCTCGTCTTTAATACCACTCCGCAACTGTCGATTTAGGCTATCCAACGCCGCTTGACGCAGGGGATAACGATACAGTTGGTCAATGGCTTTGGGGAGGTCTGGTTTGAAGACCGTGCCTTTGGCATCAGCATATTTTTTCAAACGTTCATAAGTGCGCCGCCGAATACTATTTTTACTGCCCAATTGTCCTCCCAACTGTTGTTCCTCTTGCAGAATCAATTCTACTCCCTTGGCAACTAAGGTGTGATGGTCAGGTCGCCGTGGTAAGGCCGGGGTAGTCGGAAGACATTCAGCCGCTTTTAAAATTGCTAATTGCGATTCTGTCACCGGTTGCCCATTCTCATCCAGCCACGCTAAGGCATCATTGCCCGCCGTAGTACGCACATAGACCAACACGCCGGTGGTTGAGGTAACCGACGCTTTGGTGGTATAAGACACGGGTGGCAATTGGGGAATCTGTTGCGCTAACTGCGGATGTTGCTGAATCGCAGTTTGCCAAATTTGGTAAGCTAACGAGGCTAAATCGATGTCGTTATCTTCCTCCTCATCCAAAATTCCGGCCTTTTCATGGTACAAGTCAACGACGACATGATCACGCCGGTCATCTTCAAAAAACGCTTCATCCGTGCCCACCACCTCGGCATTTTGGGCTAATCGTTCCCGAACTCGCGCCCGTAAGTGAATAATCTGTTCAATCCCTTCCGCCGGCAAAAAGGAATAACAATGAATCACGCTGGTTGCCTGACCAATGCGGTCCACCCGACCAACCCGTTGAATCAGTCGAATAATGGCCCACGGCAAGTCATAATTGACAATATTAGCACAATCTTGCAAATTTTGCCCTTCGGATAAGACATCGGTGGCGATTAACACGCGCAATTCTTTGGTGGCGTCAATGGGTTTATGATTACTGACCGGACTAAAACGCCAGGCCAATTCCGTAGGATTCTTCACTCGACCGGTCACGGCCATTAACGCGGGGATTTGGGTCGCTAATTGTTGTTCCAAATAGTGGGCCGTATCGGCAAATTGGGTAAATATCAACACTTTCTCTTGCGGATGACGGTCCACCAATAACCGTTTCAACTCCTGAAGTTTGGTATCTTGCGCCGGTTGCCATTCTCCACAAGTTTGTCGTAACCGTAACAGGGCTTCGGTATCTTGTCGTAAATCCGCCGCGAGTTGGGGCTGAAACAGTTGGGGCGATAACCATTTGAACCGTTTTGACCCTGACGTTTGATAAGACTGATAAATCGCTTTAGCCCGGGTTTGAAAAATCTGGGCGGTTTTGGCCACGGCCGACAGGGTATCAATGACCTCCACACTTTCCCCGTCATCTTCCTCTTCCTCCTCTGACCACCCGATCTCTTCGGCATCTTGGTCGGACCAGCGAGTATCTAACCACACGGCATCTTGAGTGCCAATGGGTAACGGTTGCCCCTGGGTAATGGCATACAAATAGACGTAATTGCGCAACAAGTGTCGTTCTATCGACAGCAGAAAAGCATAACCGCTACTTTCCAGTCGTTTAAATAAATTGGTGCGACAAAAGCCCATTAACCGTTTTCCCGCTCGAGACAAATTTTGAATCAATTTCATCTCCTCTGGACTAGGAGACTTCGCTGGTTGTGGTAGCAAATAATTCCCTAACCCATATCGTGGCAGATGGAGGTCATTAATGGTCGTGACCACGGTCTCCGCATAGAGACGGGCATATTGGTCCAGCGGATTATTCGCATCAATTTGAAACTTCACCGTCTGCGGTCGGCGTGTGGGAAAATAAGATTTGCGGCCATCCACCAGGGGCAAATATTGCCGACCAGTCGTCTCATCCGTCTTGGCATAATGCTTTTGAATAAAACTCCGTGTCCGTCTCACCATATACCAACGCATCAACTCGCGCCAGTCGTCCGCATGTTCACTTTTTTCAAACGCCGCCAATGAGTGCGGCGAACATTGATAACGGCTGGTAAACGCATTGACCCCGCCAGGGTATTCACGTAACAAGGCTTCCGGTCGGATTCCCAACTGGAGATTTTCCGCAATAAACAATCGCAGTTGACTGGATAAATCCAAATAAGTTTTGTTATAAGGAGTAGCCGACAGTAAAATTACTTTACTCTCATTGTCCGCAATGTACTCGGCAATTGCGCGATAACGCTTCCCTTCGCGGTTGCGCAAATGGTGACTTTCATCAATCACCACGACTTGATAACGACGCAAATCCGACAACTGATGCACTTGACTGAGAGATAACACTTTCGCACCTAAATCATAATGTTCCTCATAATCTTCCCACATCGTCACCAAATTTTTTGGACATAACACTAACGCCCGCCAGCCATAATCATCGCGGAAAATCCGTAGCATGGCCGCGGCCATGAGGGTCTTCCCTAAGCCGACCACGTCGCCAATTAACACGCCACCACGACGGTTCAAATGATGTGCCGCAATTTTAACTGCGGCGGCTTGAAAGTCAAATAAAATGCTGCGAAATTCCTTGGGAATTTGAAATTCACTCAATCCCGCGCGGGCTTCCGCAGACAAGTGATAAGCCATTTTGACATAAATCTGGTAAGGTGGAATCAGGTCGGTCCGGGCCCAACTCTGGCGAATAATCTCGGTTAATTCTTTAGAAATATCCACACACCATTTATCTTGCCACCGGTCTTCAAACCAACGGGTGAGTTTGTGACAAGCGTCATGCTCTAACACATCGACATTTAATTCACCTTGTTTGACCAGTCCGGCCAAGGTGAGATTGCTACTGCCTAAATAACCGGTGATGGGATTATCGGCATCGTGGCGAAAAAGGAGATACAATTTAGCGTGCAGCGAGTGACGTAAAAATAATTTGACGATGACCTTTTTCGTCTCCAATTGGTCTGCTAACTGTTGCAAAGTCTGCTCATCGGTCGCGGTCGGAATACCCATCGCTAACTGGTTACGAAACTCGGCGGCTAATTGTTGTTTGAGTTGTAAAACGGCACGCTGGTCAAGAGTCTCTTCTGATTTTCGCAAGCTATATAACTCGCGAAGTTGGTCGGGTGGAGGACGTTGCATTCCAATTAATAAACGGCAACATTGTCCTTCGCCACCGGTCCACTGGTGGATATGGATTCCCAAGGGGTGCCAGCCGCGCAAGTTGAAATAGCCGACACAAAAATCGGCACGGTGGGCTTGTTGCAAGGTATTTTGCAAGGCATTGAGTAAAGGTTGTTCCAGGTTGTCGAAGATTCGAGGCATATTTATTTCGCAACTGAAGTTGGTGTACGGAATTGATTCCGTTAGAAGAGGGAAGTTGGAGTATGGAATTTATTTCGGTTGAAAAAGTTGGTGTATGGGACGGAATAAATTCCGTACTCCAACTTCGCGTTGTTACACACTGAAAATACTGTAATCTGGTAATTTTTAAAGCCGCCAGGAGTTGGTAGAGATTATCAACGCCGGTTTATACCTTGTGTGCAACATCTCTTTGAATGCGTAAAACCGCCGACGCTATATAAGAGAAGAAACGTTTCTTCTCGTTCCCAGGTGCTAGCGTCAATGCCATTAAGTTAAACCGGCGAAAGAAACCTTGAAGGTCTAAAACCAGACCTTCAAGGTTAAAACCTGACCGGGGGATTCCTTAACTTAATGGCAGTGGGTGCTAGCGTGGCGGGAAAGGGGCGCTGGCGCGTCCAGACGACATTCCCACGCCGGTGCGTGGGAACGAGATCAATATCATTACGCCTATAAGGGACCTCCAAGAAATAGATGGTCCATTTTGGTAGGGACAATCCCTGGTGGTTGCCCTGACGTGAGGGATTAAAGGGACCATCTATTTATTGATGGTCCCTAACACCACCAAAATAGGTGTGGCACACCAGGTTGTTTATTGGTCCGCCGTATATTTTTGCCGAAGTTGCAGGGGCGTAGCTTGGGCAGGACGACGTAAGCGTAAATTGAGCATTTCGACACCGACTGAAAATGCCATCGCAAAATAGAGGTAGCCTTTGGGAATGTGCATGTCTAAACCTTCTCCGACTAGGGCCATCCCAATTAAAATGAGAAAACTGAGGGCGAGAATTTTGACCGTGGGGTGACTTTCAATAAAAGTACTGATACTGCCAGCATAGTACATCATAAAAATGACGGCAATAATGATTGCGGCTACCATAATTGGAATTTGTTGTACCATACCTACCGCGGTAATAACTGAGTCTAAGGAGAATACTATGTCCAGTAACATAATTTGAATAATCACGCCCAGAAATGAAGTGCCAGTGTTAGTGGTCGTGTGGGTGTCAGTTTCTCCTTCTAATTTATCGTGAATTTCGAGGGTACTTTTGGCCAGTAAAAACAGACCGCCGATAATCAAAATGAGGTCACGTCCAGAAATATCGAGTTGCCCTAACGTCAATAAAGACGTATTCAGTTTCATAATCCAGACTAGCGATAAGAGAAGAGCAATGCGGGTAATCATGGCCAGTGCTAATCCGATGGTCCGGGCGCGGGCTTGTTGTTCAACCGGCAATTTGCCGGCTAAGATGGCAATGAAGATGATATTGTCAATGCCTAATACGATTTCTAAAGCAGTTAGGGTAGCTAAAGCAATTAACCATTCCATAAAAATTCCTAGTAGTTAAGGTAGAACAGCGATTGGAGTCCAAATTTTCAAATTTGGACCGTTAGGTTCCAAAATCTGAAGGTTTGGACTCCACAGGGTTACCGTTGAAATTTCTGAAAGACCAAACACGCATTGGTGCCACCAAAACCGAAGCTATTGGACATGACGGTATTGAGGCTGACATTATCTTGACGCTCGCGAATGATTGGCATCCCCACCGCTATCTCGTCCAACTCAGTAATATTGGCGGAAGCACTAATGAAACTAGCTTCCATCATCAGTAAACTATAGATGGCTTCATTCACGCCAGCAGCCCCGAGGGCGTGTCCGGTCAGCGATTTAGTAGAGCTAATCGGAGGAATTTGCTGACCAAACACCGTTTTAATCGCCTCCAATTCGCGGGTATCTCCCACCGGGGTGCTGGTACCATGTGCGTTAATATAGTCAATGGGTGCCTTAACCGTAGCCATGGCTTGCTGCATACAACGCACTGCACCTTCTCCTGATGGTTGTACCATATCATAGCCATCAGAGGTTGCACCATAGCCAACTACTTCGGCATAAATTTTAGCGTCCCGCGACCGCGCATGTTCTAATTCTTCTAGCACTAAGATGCCACCGCCGCCGGCAATAATAAATCCATCTCGCGTCTTATCATAAGGACGAGAAGCGGTTTGTGGACTATCATTGTACTTGGAAGATAAAGCACCCATCGCATCAAATAACACCGTCAAGGTCCAGTGAATTTCTTCACCACCGCCAGCAAAAATAATTTGCTGTTTGCCCATCTGAATTTGTTCATAAGCATGACCAATACAGTGAGCACTGGTGGCACAAGCGGAGCTCATAGAATAATTGAGTCCTTTAATTTTAAAGGGAGTCGCTAAACAAGCCGAAGTGGTGCTGGCCATAGCGCGTGTCACCATGTAAGGACCAACTTTACGAATGCCTTTGCTACGTAATAAATCAGCCGCGGCCACTTGATTCGCTGGTGAGGCACCACCGGAGCCGGTGATTAGACCGGTTTGCGGATGTGACACCGCGGCTTCGGTTAACTTGGCATCAGCGATAGCTTCGCGCATAGCCAGATAAGTAAAGGCGGCGGCGGCCCCCATGAAGCGTTTGAGTTTTCTATCAATTAGGGTATCTAATTCCAGATGAATGGGACCGTATATTTGGGAACGAAATCCCAGGTCAGCATATTCTTGACTAAATTCTATGCCGGAGCGACCTTGACGCAGAGACTCTAGGACTTCTGGTTGATTATGGCCAATATTGCACACAATTCCCATCCCTGTGACGACAACACGTTTCAAGATTTTATTCTCCTTAAGTTGTTGAAAAATTATTGATGAAAGTGAACAAACCTACACGTAAATCTTTTGCTACATAGATATCTTGTCCATCGACTGACATAATGGCATCACCAATGCCCATAATCAATTTTCGCGTAATGATCCGCTTCATGTCAACTCGGTAAGTGACCAGTTTATTAATTGGGGTCACTTGTCCGCTATATTTGACTTCGTTAGCACCTAAAGCCCGACCGCGCCCAGGACCACCCAACCAGCCTAAAAAAAAGCCTATCAATTGCCACATGGCATCTAATCCTAAACAGCCTGGCATAACTGGATCGCCAGGAAAGTGACATTGGAAAAACCATAACTCAGGATGAATATCTAATTCGGCCACGATATGCCCTTTGCCAACACTGCCACCGTTGTCAGTAATCTCGATAATTCGATCAAACATTAGCATGGGTGGTAAAGGTAACTGGGCGTTGCCAGGGCCAAATAATTCGCCGCGACCACATTGGAGTAATTCCTCATAACTATAGCTATTCGGTTTTTGCATTAGCATACCTAAAAAATTTAAGAATAATAGGCTCCATTTGAGGGCCTACCATGAAATTAGAAATTTACCTTAATTGGAATTGGGTTGTCAATTTTTATAATTTTTATAATTATTCGAATGACGCATAAATATCCCCAGTCCCTCCTTAACAAGGCTACTCTACGTACATAACTGAGTTTCGGCCCGTGCCCACGCTCGGTGTCCCGTGCCTCCACACGACGCCGAGCGTCTAGGCGGCAATCCCACGCGGAGCGATGGGAACGAGCAGAAACCCACTGATGTACTATAGAGTAGCCTTAACAAGGAGGAAAGTATGCGCCAACCAAGTTGGCAAGGAAAACTACCCTCCTTAACAAGGAGGAAAGTATGCGCCAACTAAGTTGGCAAAAAACTCCTTAGAGCGTGGAAATGAGAAGAAAATATAGGACCGAAAATTTTAGAGCGTCTCCGGGTTATCAAACGTGATGAAGATAACGTTGAAAGCCTACCAAAAGTCTTTTGAAATCTGCCAACGCCTCACCTAAGTCGTCCCCAGCAATAGTGAACGAAAAGCTACGCGGGTCTAAACATTTGGCTCCAGCGACGGTAGTGCTAAAGTGCGACTAGAAATTCTACTTTTTTGGTAAAGTTCAAAACGACGCTTATCGTAATAGAAAACGACTAAATCACCATCCTCATCCAACGAAGCCAGACCGAGATCGAGTGGTTCACGAAAGTATGGAGTTCCCGAATCACGCTGGTCTTGTCTAATGGCATCTTTAAGTTGTTCAATTACCACCGCATATTGTCCTTCTTTAGGATATTTCTTGTTTTTCAAGCCCGGTTTCCATCTAACAATATCCCCGATAGCAAAGTCCGTTGGACTTCCCAAAAAACGTTCAGCCTTATCAACCAAATCGTTTATTGGGTTCGATTTATTCTGTTTGTTTTCCATAGGTTGTCCTGTTTGCTGGCTGAGGAATTGTTCTAACAACTTGTCTTTCACAGCCGATGGCAAGGTAGCCAAATCTATAGTTTGTTTTTCTTCACGGTCAGGCATAATTATTCACCTTTAATCCAGATTTTGGAGGTTGTTATCGCCACTTTGAATAGCCAGTAGCTTAACAATTTTTTGATAATCTCTAATTTCTGCTGGTCTAAACTTCAATATTTCTAGTAAGAAGTCATGACATGATACCATCATTTCGCGAGATTTCACAGAATCAGATGCTACATTAGGTTCTTGGTATCTTAAATGAGTGTTCCAATCTTTTATATTGGATTCATGTTTAGTGCGAAATTGGGTGAGTTGACTCTGTTCAGAGGCAAACTCAAGTTTTTTATACCACTCAATTAAAGCCTCCAGAAATTTTTCAAGGTCATGGAAACTCCCTTCAGAGGTTTTCGGATAAGCAGTTTTAATCATTACATGAGTGATTGGACTATTCTTCAGATGGGTAGAAAGAGATTTGCTTTTCTCTTGTTGTTTTCCATCTTCTTTAACACTTAATTGAAAAGCGATGTCAGCAACTACCTGAGTATACTCACATAATTCACGAATGTTGGTCGGAAAAATCGTGTTTCCAATGATCCTCTTCGCCTCATTTACCTTCGGTGTGTCGTCAGGAATTGCATTAACCGAATCAAACATGTAGGTTACTATACTCCTTGGTAAATTGTTCGATAATGCGGTTTCTCCCAGTTCCCAGAATTTATGTTTTATGCCAATTTCAATGACATATCCACATAGATACATACTTGATAAGTATCTGTCTGCTTTATATAAAGCATAAGCATCATAAAATTTATCAAGTGCCATTTGTTTACAATCAGTGCTTTGACATTCAGAAGCCATGAGAATTTATCCAACTTAGTGATTATCTGATGAATCCTACAAACTGGTCTTTTACATTTTTTAGAATAAAAATAAACTATTCTAACCCACTGAAGCTATGCGCCTATTTAAAGATTAGGATATTTAGATTGCACACAGATTATACTGGCGCTGATTCTAGCTGAAGTGTTTGTATTTGTCAATACAACATATATTGTGGAGGTAAAAACCAGGAAGGGAGTATGCGTCAACTAAGTTAGCCGTAAAAACTCCCTTAACAAGGAGGGGCTGAGGGTCAATGCCATTAAGTTAAGGCTGAAGATAAGGGATAACACCCCTCGAAGGGGTGTTATCCCTAGCTTTCCGCAACCGTCTTTATCTGGTAGTTTCTCCAAACCAATGGAGGTTGTTAAAATTCAATGAGTTATCAAAGCTCAAAGTTT
>DZAL01000112.1 GCA_022729575.1 Thiomargarita sp. | reverse complement strand
TCGAAGGGGTGTTATCCCTCGAAAAGTACAACAGTAGGTGAGTATTACTATATCTAAAACCTCATTCCAACTTGGAGAACCTTCTGGTAGCGGCGCATCTTTGACACTACCTCGTCGGTTTTTGAGTATATCTTTTACTTTATCCGTTCCACAGATATTACCATTATGCACCAACACCCCGTCCTTCCAGACGAAGTGGTTAGCATTCTGCGCGACCGAGAAATTATAAACCTTGGCAAAACGAGTGCTAGTCTCAACGGTCTTAATGACCAAAGTAATCCCATTGTGCAACTGAAGTGCATCCCCAACCTTCCGATTTGCCGCAACATTCCAGCCCTTCCCTTGAATATAAAATGGATGGCCTGCCGTCGCCTCCAGACTCTCACCAGAGTCCAGGGTCACCTTCACCACTTGAAAGGTGCCGTCATGTTGCATTAATTCCATGACCGGTTCGTAACTGGTTTGGCCAGTTCTCTCGTTGAGGGAGTTTACTTTCTTCTACACGACAACAACCTTTGACAAACACATATTCCACCATCGTGATTTATAACTAAAGCTAATTGGCCTGGAAGAATCGATATAATTCCTTCAAATAGCGTTTTTTTCCCAAGTAGTGCTTCCCCAAGAAAATTCTTCTCAATTCCTCCCTGGTCATGTCCAACATGTATCACAACTACTTGTTGTTTTGAATATTCTTGAAAAGTAACGGTGGTAATTAACTTCTCAATCTGGTTTGTCCATTCTGAGCAAAATTCTGAAACGCAGAGCCGGTCATCCCATAAATCCCAAGTGCTTAATTTTTTCCAATGTTTAGGATTCATATTTAAAATCGTTTTCCAACGTGGACGACGGTGATCTGCAATAAAGGTATCAACAAATCTTTCTATATGTAATTTCTCAAGTTCTCTAAGCATCAACCAGTTATCCTTCTAAGTACCAACACCAACAAAAAATTACGGCATTTTTAGGTGTCGTCTTCACCCCTGGCCGATCTTCCAAGGTGAGATGGATTCCTCCATTTCCTTCCGAAAGATGGCCAGGCTGGTGGTCGACTTTATTACTTGGTGCCTTACCACCCTTTTAATTAGTTTAAAACTTCCGGCAAAACGAAGCACTCAACTTAATCAATCCGGAAATGAGTAGTGGTAATTTGGTTTAGAAAGATCGTCATGATTTTTGTCATGAAAATGTCGTTCCCCTCTTCTATGTTTTTCCGGTTGGTTACTCCACAATCCTTTTTTGGAAGTCGCATCCTTTGCCGCCTTTCGAGTAGGAAATTGTATATCTACCTGTTGTCGACCACCTTGATGCCAAACCTTACACTTTCCGGGACGATATTTTCCACCATTATGCACCAACACCCCGTCCTTCCCGACGAAGTAATTGGCATTCTGCGCCACCGCAAAATTATAAACCTTGGCAAAACGAGTGCTGGTTTCAACGGTCTTAATGACCAGAGTCGCCCCATTATGCAATCGAAGCGCATCCCCAACCTTCAGATTGGCTACGACATCCCACCCCTTCCCTTGAGATGACCAGACGTGGCCTCCAGACTCTCACCAGAATCCATGGTCACTTTCACCAGTTGAAAGACACCGTCATGCTGGATTAATTCCATGAGAGTTTATCTGGTTCAGTTCGAGTCGGTTGACCAATTCCTCAAAAGAGTTTTGCAAACTAATTAGCATGTCTTTGATGACCGCCTTCTCCAAATAAACAGTCGACGGTGTTGGTGTCCACTCGGTCAGAGACAGACAATCAATTCTAACCCAGGGGGTAGCCTCCGAAAAATACAAGTATCTTTCTAGACCTTGTTCATAAAACTCCAGGGTGAAATGATAATTTCCTCGTTCAATCTCTGGTAAAACGGACGGTAATTGTTCTAACACGACGGCCAAATCGGTAAGTACATCCACAGGCCACCTAGCTTGTCCGAAGCCGCTTACGACAAAGTTGACCCACTGGAGTTCCGACAAATATTCACAAAGGTTTGCTATCCGAGTTTCCTCTCCGAATTCCTCCAACTTAGCCGGTTGAGGTCGTCGCGGAAACCGGCTAAATTCGGTAAGTAGTTCCAATCCCATAAAAAAGTTATTATTCATTTTTTAGGGAGAACTGGGTAGGCGGTCTTATACCCATCACCGCATGGAATAAGATTGGCCCAATTGGTTGGAACAATTGCGCCATCAGGTGTTATCACTTGACCTAAACCATCGGGAATTTGTACAGTAGCAGGGCCTGAAAGTTTATCGGCAGATTCTCTTAAAAATTCCGCGGCAGTCTCATTATTTTTCCATTGTCCTTGACTGTCACCGGTGCTGGCAGCTCGTCCTGCTAAGTTTTTGGTGTTCTTTGCACCGGCTCCATGTCGACTAAAAGTGTGTCCAAATGTTTTAACACTCTTAGAAGACCAATTTATATTATGCACCAACACCCCATCCCGATCGACAAAGTAGTTATGGTAGTTGGCGACGGTGAAATTATAAACGGTTTCGGTTCTAACACTGGTATCAACTTCTTTGATGACTACCGTGATGCCATTATGCAACCGTAACGCTTCCCCGACTTTCAGATTACCTGCGGCATTCCACCCCTTACCCGGCACATAGAAAGGGTGTCCTGCAGTAGCTTCCAGGGATTCCCCAGAATCAAGAGTAATTTTCACCAACTGATACTTCTGGTGTTTACTAACGATTCCCAACACGGGTTGATAACGGGTTTGTTCAGTACGTTCGTCAAAGGAAAGAACTTTCTCGCCAATTTGAATTTCCTGGATAGGTGTTAAACCCGTTTCGGTATGCACTAAAGTCCCGGTCACCAAACTATTGGCACAAGGTAACGCATTGCCAGCCAAGTCTTTAGCTGACTTCCACAATTTACTCGCTACCGACCCACCACCGCAACCCGCGGCCGTCGACATTGCCACGTCCAACCAGTCGACACAACCTAAACTCTTCCCTTGAACTATCGTCTGGTAGGCCAAATCCATACCACCACCAATCAGACAACCAACGGCAAAATTCAGAAACAGTCCCGACGGGTCCACACCATTCACTGGGTCATTATACACATAGGCATACAGGTTAGTGTCTTCACTAGCAAACCCAATCGGGTCCTTACTGGTCCATCTCCCCACCGCCGGGTCATAATCTCTGGCCCCGAATCGTACCAAACCCGTTAAGGAATCATACAGTCCTCCCGCAAACCCAAACGGTTGGAAGCCTGGATTAGTATCCTGAAGAACATTTCCCCAGACCTCATAATCCAGTCGTTGCACCACCTCTCCCGTCATCACGTTGACCACCAACCGCACACTTCCCAACTGGTCGGTCACCAAGCGGTAAATGGCTTCTCCCATAACGAGGTAATCCGGCACGTGGTCTTGACTGCCATAGACATAGCGGGCCACGACTTGACCTTGGCTATCCAATTGGGCAATGGGAGTCAAGGGGCCGTGATACAACCACTGGTGAGTGAGGTTGCCAGTCCAGGCTTTGGCACGGAGTCGCGTACCGTCATCGGTGTCATGGAGAGTGCTACCAGCCGTGTGAGTGTGGAGGGTGGCCTCACTGGAAACGCCGGTGAGAAACAGACTCAGGGTAATCAGTAACAGTGTGTGTTTCATCATAGTTAATCGGTTTTCGAATCAAAAACGGGTTGCGGAAGTGAAGAGGTGTCAGAGGCAGATTGACCCACCATATCCACCGACCATCGTAGTGAACTATCTGGCTACCTGTCTTTGATTAGTAGAAATTACTACACTCATCGAATGGAAAAATAGAACGTGGAAACACGACCATGGTCTCAAGCATAGTTTGAAACCATTGGATAAAGTTTCTAATCACTCCCTTAGCAGTGCCTAAGGGCATGAACAGATGACAAATTTGTTTAGATTCCCAGTCCTGCCAAACGAATAATTCCGAATTTTGGTATTCGACTAAAAAGGCCATTTCACCATCAAATGCTTCTGAAGAATTTGGGAACAAGCAAAAACCCCGATATTGATTTTCTCTGGCCACGATTTCTGATGACCGTAAATGTTCTTGGTCTCCATATAACATTTCGGAGAGAAACTGCCAAATATCAAGGGGGTCTTGGCTTATGAACGAGTCGTTGACCTTTGCCGAACTGTTTACAAATTCCCGAAAAGACATAATCGGGATATTCAACATGACACAAACTTCAGGTTCACCCAGTTTTCGGTGGTTTGCCCTCAGGCAAAGGCGACCAAACATTATTGGGGTCTCTGATTGATTGTCGAAGACCTCCATCCAACATTGTAAAGCAAACCACTGCGGGTCACCAAATACTACTAAATTGGAGGCCATTAGAAATCCTTAAACCGGTCTCTTATATAATGTGGAATCTTTAATCCGCGAGACGAATTTTGTCGACCATTCCAATGAGCCTTACCATTATTAGAACTAGAATAACGATAATACTCTCCCGTTGAGTTTTTGCCCCACCAATTCTTGCCGTTAGATTCGGGAATCGCTTTCCCATAAACCTCCTCAGAATCTCCAGGAAGAGGAGTAGTTTTGGAACCGCCACCTCGAAACAATGGTGAAGAAGGGTCATGATGTCCATAATTCTCATACTTTGGTTTAGGTCCATGGTACGCACCTTGTTTCCAAGGTTTACAAGAATTATGCACCAACACCCCGTCCATCCAGACGAAGTAATTGGCATTTTGCGTCACCGCCAAATTATAAACGCGACCTACATAAGTGCTAGTCAAAACCGTCTTGACGACCAGAGTAATCCCATTATGCAACCGCAGTACATCCCCAACCTTCAAATTCGCCGCGACATTCCACCCTTTCCCCTGAACATAAAACGGATGACCAGACGTGGCTGCTAGCGATTCACCAGTCGCCAACGTCACCTTCACCTTCACCAGTTGAAAAGTGCCGTCATGCTGGATTAATTCCAGGACCGGGGCATAACTGGTTTGGCCAGTTCTCTCATTGAAAGATTTTACTTGCTCTCCAACCTTGACTTCCTCAATCGGCTTCAACCCTTGGTCGGTGTGTACCAAGGTCCCCGCGACGAAACTGTTACCCAACACGCACTGGGCACCTTCTATCACCTTGCTAACCTTCTTCCACGTGGAGAACGGATTGCACCCCGTGGCGGTTTCCAAGGCCACACTCCCCCAGTCCACGCATCCTAAACTCTTGCCGTCGATTATCATCTGGGAAGCCAGTTCGATACCACCACTGATTAAGCAACCCGCTACCAGATTGAGGAACAACCCCGACGGGTCTATCTGATTTACCGGGTCATTATAGACATAGGCATACAAGTTAGTATCTTCACTGGCAAACCCAATCGGGTCCTTACTGGTCCATCTCCCCACCGCCGGGTCATAATCTCTGGCCCCGAATCGTACCAAACCCGTCAAGGAATCATACAGCCCTCCCGCAAACCCAAACGGTTGGAAGCCGGGATTAGTATCCTGGAGAACGTTTCCCCACACGTCATAATCCAGTCGTTGCACCACCTCCCCCGTCATCACGTTGACTACCAGCCGGACACTGCCTAACTGGTCCATTACCAGCCGATACAGAGTTTTCCCCATCACCAGATAATCAGGAACGTGGTCTTGACTGCCATAGACATAATGGGCCACCACTTGACCTTGACTATCGAGTTCGGCAATCGGGGTCAAGGGGACATGATACAGCCATTGGTGAGTGAGGTTGCCGGTCCAGGTTTCGGCACTTCGTGAGGCACCGTCATCGGTGTCAGCCGGCGTGCTATCAGCCGTGTGAGTGCGGAGGGTGGCCTCACTGGAAACGCCGCAGAGAAATAGACTCAAGGTAATGAGTAAGAATGTGTGTTTCATAATAGTTAATCTGGCTTTAAAATTAAAAATGGGTAGTGGAAGTGAGGGGGCGTTAGAGGCAGGTTGACCTACTATACTCACAGACTGTCTGTGGTGAACGGTGGGCAAACAAAAGGACGTTTGCCCACCCTACCCAGTTTAGCACACCCCACCCGACCTGGCTTGAGTTTCAAACCATCTGAGAAAAGAGAGTATGACTTGTCGAAAAGTGCCCCTGGGAAGTACCTCAGAACAAATCTTCTGAGTCAGCCGGTCTTGCCAAATCCATTTTTCAACCATCTCTGTTTCGATGAGAAAAGCCGTCTCGCCATCAAAGGCTTCAGAAGGACCTGGTAAAATACAAAATTTATTAAATCTCTGATAGTTTTCCACCACTTCTGCAAATGAGACAGATTCTTGTTCTTCGAAAAGGACTGTATTCAGAAATTCCCAAATTTCTTTATCCGTTTTCATATTCAATCTCTGATCCGTCATGGTCGGATTTTTTATTCGTCCTTGAAACATCAAGGCTGCCGTGTTTAACAAGACCACTGTGGTATCATCACCCATTTTCTGAGAATTGACCCACAGACAAATTCTTCCAAAAATCGGTGGTGGCAAACCAACTTCAGGGTTAACCCCAACGTGGACGATGTAACACTCGAGTGCCATTCGGTGTTTTTCTCCAAATTGTGCGGTAGAATTACCTTTGGTCGATCTCAACGGCGAAATCTCTTCTTGATATAGGAGGGGACTTTTAGTCCCTGCGGGGAGTTTTCTCGTCCATTCCAATGAACACCCTCGTCGGTATGTTTTTGGTAGCGATAATATTCATCCTGAGAATTTTGACCCCACCAAGTTCTCCCGTCAGGTTCCGGAATGGCCTTCTGGTAGGTTTTTTCAGCATCCGATGGAAGAGGTGTCTTGCCAGGAATATAACTTGGGTGTCCAGGAACATGATGACCTGGATTTTCATACGTTGGTTTAGGTCCATGGTACGCATCTTTTTTCCAAGGTTTACAAGAATTATGCACCAACACCCCGTCCTCCCCGACGAAGTAATTGGCATTTTGCGCCACCGCCAAATTATAAACCTTGGCAAAACGAGTGCTGGTTTCAACGGTCTTAATGACCAGAGTCACCCCATTGTGCAACCGCAGTACATCCCCAACCTTCAGATTCGCCGCGACATTCCAACCCTTCCCTGGAACGTAAAACGGATGACCCGCCGTCGCCTCCAAATTCTCGCCAGAATCCAAGGTTACCTTCACCAATTGAACAGTCCCGTCATGTTGCATCAATTCCAACACGGGTTCAAAACTGGTTTGACCCGTTCTCTCGTTGAAAGATAGCACTTTCTCCCCAACTTTAACCTCCTCAATCGGTTTCACTCCACGGTCAGTATGCACCAACGTGCCGGCGACGAAGCTATTACCCAACACGCACTGGACACCTTCTACCACCTTGCTAACCTTCTTCCATTTGGAGAACGGATTGCATCCCGTGGCGGTTTCCAAGGCCACACTTCCCCAGTCCACGCATCCTAAACTCTTCCCATCGATTATCATTTGGGAAGCCAGTTCGATACCACCACTGATTAAGCAACCCGCTACCAGATTCAGAAATAACCCCGACGGGTCAACACTATTCACCGGATCATTATAGACATACGCATACAGATTAGTATCTTCACTGGCAAACCCAATCGGGTCCTTCGTGGTCCATCTCCCCACGGAGGGGTCATAATCTCTGGCTCCAAAGTGTACCAAGCCAGTCAACGAATCAGACATTTCCCCCGCAAAGCCAAACGGTTGAAAGCCTGGATTGGTATCTTGGAGGACGTTCCCCCAAGCGTCATAATCCAGTCGTTGTACCACCTCCCCAGTCATTACGTTGACCACCAGCCGGACACTGCCTAACTGGTCAGTCACCAAGCGATATAGAGTCTCCCCCATCACCAGGTAATCCGGCACGTGGTCCTGACTGCCATAAACATACCGGGCGACCACTTGACCTTGATTATCCAATTGGGCAATGGGAGTCAAGGGGCCATGATACAGCCATTGGTGAGTGACGTTACCACCCACTTTCCGACCCACGCGACGATCATTCCCATCTATCAAGTATTCTACCACCGTACCATTGGGCAACTCTACTTTCGTCAAATTGCCTAAAGTATCATAAGTGTAACGAGTCGTTTGACCACTCTGCGTTTGGGTTTGTAAGTCACCCGTAACGGTGTAAGAATAAGTCACCGCGCCTTGTTGGAGGAGACGGTCTTGGTTATCGTAACGCGCCGTGACCTGATTCGCGAGGAGACGATTGCCATTGGCATCATAACTAAACGTTTGAGTCACCAGTCCGTCCGAGTTTACTGCCACCAAACGGCCCCGCGAGTCATAACGATACTCCTCGGTTCGGGTCTCGCCTTCGACCGTTTCCACTTGACTGATAAGTCGTCCTAATTTATCACGAGTGTAAGTGGCTTGATACCGCAGACTTTCGCCAAACTTAACGGTTTCACTGGCTAATTCACCAAAGGGGTTATGAGTCAATTGGGAGGTGACCTGTTTCAAGGTGGTACCTATCAATAGACCATTAGACCCCTGACGAGTCAACGTTAAGTCGCCCGCACTTAGAAGCAAACCATCCGCCTCATAACCATACGAAATGGGATTGGCACCATTGACTTTGAGATTGGCTATCCGTAAGTCATTATTATAGTCGGTCTGATCACCACCGGTCAGATTACCAGACCAAGTTTCGGCACGCAGTAACGCACCATCATAAGTGTAATTGAGGAGGCTACCAGCCGTGTCAGTCACGCTAGTCAATTGCCCACTGGTCGGGTGATAACCAAAACTTTGTGTGCCTTCGGGTAATAGTAGACTTTGTAATCGACCACCCGCATCATAGTTAAAGTCCACGACCTGATTATCGGGACGAGTCACCCGGGTCCGTGGCTGGTCCAACGGGTTACAGGCCAAACTGGGCACCACGGTAAGCCAGAAACTGACCGCCAGGATTAACCAAATTGGGTTCATTGAGAGTTCACCTCTTGGGAAGTCGAAAGAAGAAGTTAAGGGGCCACCGTTAGGTCGGCGGCACCACGCGAGTATCAGAGGGGTGGGCCAACCAATGGACATTTGCCCACCCGACCTGGCTGGTCTCAACGTGGTGCCAGTTAAGCCAGGCAGGAGGGCGCCACCGATTTTGGGTAGTTCACCACACCCACTGACCGTTGTAGTAAATTGGCGAGATTTCAGGGACCCCCACCCAAACTTTATCTAGTGTATCCTTGACGTTGTCATCTGAGAATACCTCTAAATTATGTCCCTGCTCATTTAATTCATGGTAGTGAACCACATATCTGTCTGTCGCTGGACTATTTATGTCAAACAATCCATATTGGTTTAGATATTTCATGAAATTAGAAAATAAATGAGGTTCGGTAAAGATTCCCTCCATGAGCATCGAGCCAATCCAACATGCCACGTCTTCCCCAAGCCATTTGATTTTCAGGTCAGTCATGAAACTACCTTTAGTTCTTTCCAATCCCTTCGAGTAAACTACAATGAGTTCATTTAACGGCTCCTCTTGATTTGAAAAACTCAATAACTCCTGTGCAATCTCTAGCTCTCGGGTCAGTTTAATTATGCTAGTATTATTCAGTGATTTCAACAACTTGCCATAGTGAAGCGGTAATATCCCTTCGGAAGAGGGTTCTTTAAACTCATTCCAACTTTGCCGGTCAACCCCGTGATAGTAAACTCCATCCACTCGCGGTGGAGTTAGATCATCAAGAAAATTCCGTTTCGCACGTCTGATGACTGCAAATCCACAGACTTTTTCCATATTCCCTCCAGAATTTAACGTGGCAACGCCGGTATATGACGACCACTTTTTTTAAGATTACATCCCTTAATATGGATATGTGTTCCTCCAACCCAATGTTTTGCGTCTTCACCATATTTATCGTCATCTGTGCTTAACCCAAGTCCTGTTCCTAACTCCATAGCGGCTTCGGCATCGTCAGCACTGAGAGGTCTTCTTCCGCCAAGAGTATCTTTGTCAATCATATCGGTCAAAGATTGTTCTTCATCGGAATGTGGTTCACCTTCACTGAGCATAATATCAATAGCTGAACCGATTCCATAACCGACCGAGCCACCCACGGCGGCCCCCACGGCCACTTCAGTAGGAGTAGCCGGGATATTTAATCCACCTGTAGCGGCATCCGCAACTACTGAACCTCCTACGGCAATCGCGCCTCCCATGACCGTTCCAATCACCGCATACTCTTCCGCATATTTCAAGCCGGTTGAATCAATTAGATTAATGGGATTACCAAACACGTATCCATACCGATTCGCTTCTCTCCCCCCAAACCCAATCGGATCCTTACTCGTCCACCGTCCCACCTCCGCATCATAATCCCGCGCCCCAAATCTCACCAACTGGGTATCCGCATCATACAACCCCCCCCGCAAACCCAAACGGCTGAACCCCCGGATTCGTATCCCAGACCACGTTCCCAAACGCATCATACTCCATCTGCTGCACGACGCTACCATCACTCTCATCCACCACCCACCGTGGACTCCCTAAGTGATCACTGATTATTCGATAAGTCTTCCCCTCCTTGACCAAATAATCTGGCACATTTCCTTTACTCCCATAGACGAACCGCGCCACGACATTCCCATTCCCATCCAATTCCGCCACAGGCTTCAAACTCCCCTGATACAAGAATCCCTGAACCAGAGTTCCATTCACTTTCTTCCCAACGCGCCGATTCCGCCCATCGATGACATATTCAATGGTCTTCCCCGGTAACTCGACTCGTCTCAAATTCCCAAGCACCTCATATTGATAAGTGGTCGTTTGCCCATAGCTAGTCTTGGTGAGCAACTCCCCATTAGCGGTATAAGTGTAGGTATTCCCACCATACTCAATCAATCTATCCTGGTCATCATAACTCCCCGTGACCATTCCTTGAGAGGAGGTGAGAGCCTGCACCCGATTGCCATTAGCATCATATTCGTAACTCTCGATGACCACACCATCTTGCTTCACCTCGACCAAGCGACCAGCTAAGTCATAGCGATATTCCAAGGTGGTCGTCACACCATCAACAGTCTCCACTTTGCTGATAATTCGCCCCAACTTATCACGAGAATACTGTACTTGGGAAAGTACATTCCCTTGATAATTCGCCGTCTCACTCGCCAATTCGCCAAAGGTATCGTAAGTTCGTTGGGTCGTCACCTTCCCTAGTTGAGTGCCCAGAAGGAGACCGGTGGCGGAATCTCGGCTTAAGTTCATCTCCCCAGCACCCACCAGTAAGCCATCGGCATCATACTGGTAAGTCACGGTCGAACCACCATTGACACTCGCCGACTTCACCCGAAAGTCATTATTATACTCCAGATTCAACGACCCTGCTATCGTTCCCTCCCAAGTTTCCGACCGCGGTAACGACCCATCATAAGCATAACTTAAGGTCTGATTATCTGGCGTGGTAGTGGCCACTAACCGCCCCTTCTCATCATAACTAAGAGTTTGGGTCCCCAACGGAGTCGTCAGATTTTCCAACCGACCCGTGCTGGCGCCATAGTTGAAAGTCACCCGTTGCCCGTCGGGACGAGTTATCTGGGTCAGTTGCTTATCTAAATTATAAGCATAGACCGTCTGTGGTGCCGCGAGAGTTGGCAACACCGGTGTTAACTCAAGAGGGGCAAATCAACACTGGCCCACTCTACCTGGCTGAGAAACCTTATAACCAGATTGGTTTTTGAATTTCTATGCCGGTCCACTCCCATTCTCTCAGCATCTCAATAAACACTTCCTTTGGATATTTATCATCAGAATATCGATTCTCATCGGCTGGCTCATCTAAAATCGAATATCCATATCCTTCTTGCACAATCTCCTCAGCAAATGAACTTACCTCGCTATACTTCCCAAAAATAAGCGTCCCTTTCTCCGCACCAAAATGGTTAACCCGTAGTGCGCCCTCAATCCGATTGCCAGACGGCAGAGTGAGTAAGAACGGTGCCGAAATCTGAATACCTAAATCTGCCGAAGCTAGCTGCCACATTCTTACCAGTTTGGGATAATTCACTTTAATCCTCCGTCAGTCTTTGATAGGTATATGGTCAATAGGTCCAACATGCCCATGTAGAACTCTGGCATGGGGATACTTACTATCCGGATGCTTTTCTGGACCACGAACTTTATAGTCTGGAAAGGGGTCCGGGAGTTCCTTGTTCAAATCTTTATATGCTTGCAGGTCCTCTTTGGCAATTTCTCGTCTCTCTTTTTTAGCCATATCAACTAATTCCTCCTTTTCTTTACTCCATTTGTGGCACCCATTATTATGCACCAACACCCCATCCATCCCGACGAAGTAATTGGCATTCTGCGCCACCGCAAAGTTATAAACTTTGGCAAAACGAGAACTGGTATCAACGGTCTTAATGACCAGAGTCACCCCATTGTGCAACCGCAGTACATCCCCAACCTTCAGATTAGCCGCAACATTCCAACCCTTTCCTTGTATATAGAACGGATGTCCCACCGTCGCTTCCAATTGTTCATCGTTTTCCAACGTTACGTTGACCAATTGGTACGTACCTTCATGTTGCATCAATTCTAGCACCGGTTGATAACTGGTTTCTCCCGTTCTTTCGTTCAGGGATAAAACTTTATCTCCAACTTGAACCTTATCAATCGGTTTCAGACCTTGTTCCGTATGAATCAAGGTAAAAAGAAGGATTAATATCATTACGCCCATTGAACCATTCATCCTTATTTAGTCTTCAATCCGTAACTTACTAAAAACTTTTCAAATATTTCAATCGCTTCTGGTTTGTGGTCGAAGTAGTCTTCGTAGAATTCTCGTCTACTAAGTTCTGGTGGATTTATGAAATAGTAGTCATCTTCTTTAAAATCTTCTTTTATCCACCAATCAGGAATAGTTGAATCAATGATGTCAAAAAGATATTTGGGGTAAAAAATTGGTTCACCCGATTCATCAATGACTCGAAAATACTTACTACTGAGTCCAATAACTTCGTAAACTTTTTTGGGTTCAAGGCATTGGTTATCATATTCATCAAATACATGATCATGAACCTCTGGTTTTGCCCTTACTTTCATAGTTACACTCGCTACTGAACTTCAATCAACGGTCGTTCAGTTTCCAATAGTTGTTCGATATCCAGGTATCTCATTGCTTGTTTTGCCATTTCTCTAAATTTGTTATAAACTGCGTCATTTAAATCAAGCTCTCCAGCAGCTTCAGCGTCAACACAGTTTGTGCCATAAGCGTCTATAACATCGATGAGATGAGTTTTCGCAACCTCGGCAGAAGAAAATTCACCGTTATCGAAGCGCAGTAAAATAAGACCAGCCATTAAGTCTCCAATGTCGTCGGGCAATAATACATTAGACTCCCTCATGGTGTCAAAAATTACCTCAAGGCAGCCATTGACAGAGCCATTAATACTCAGATTGATAAGCCAAATCTTCGGAGACTCCAATCTGGAAATGAGTTGATCCGTCCAAGATGTCAACTGACTAACACTCCAGGCATTGCAATCTAAAACAGCAAACAAGGTAGCCAATAAATTGCTCATGACATTAGTTCCCAAACAAACCAGGCCAAATACGACTTCCTCTTGGAGTTCTCAAATTCTCTTTTGAAACTGGATCTCTACGATGGTGATGAGGATTTGGATGATCAGAGCGGCCGTGAGTAGTCCGATGCGTCTGACCAATCAGTCTTCCAAATTCATCATAGTGGGTCGTGCTGTGATATGTTCCTCCTGCTGAACTTGGTTTAGCAGGATCGTTAACTGTTCGAGTTCCTGGAGTAACTTGTGTGGGTGTTGTTTTATTTATCCAATATTTATCTGGAAGTTCTACGCAACTATTATGCACTAACACCCCGTCACTTCCGACGAAGTAGTTAGCATTTTGCGCAACTGAGAAATTGTAAACCTTAGCGAACCGAGTGCTAGTCTCAACCGTCTTAACGACCAGAGTCACCCCATTATGCAACCGCAGTACATCCCCAACCTTTAGATTGGCCGCGACATTCCAACCCTTTCCCTGAACATAAAACGGATGACCCGCCGTCGCCTCCAAACTCTCACCAGAGTTCAAGGTGACCTTCATCAACTGAAAGGTGCCATCATGTTGCATCAATTCCAGAACCGGTTCGTAACTGGTTTGACTCGTTCTTTCATTGAAAGACTTCACTTGGTCCCCAACCTTAATTTCCTCAATCGGCTTCAAACCCTGGTCGGTATGTACCAACGTGCCGGTGACGAAGCTGTTACCCAACACGCACTGGGCACCCTCTATCACCTTGCTAACCTTCTTCCACTTGGAGAAGGGATTGCATCCCGTGGCGGTTTCCAAGGCCACACTCCCCCAATCGACGCACCCCAAACTCTTCCCATTGATTATCATCTGGGAAGCCAGTTCAATCCCACCACTAATTAAACAACCGGCCACCAAGTTCAGGAACAACCCTGACGGGTCTATCTGATTCACCGGGTCACTATACACATAAGCATACAGATTAGTATCTTCACTGGCAAACCCAATCGGATCCTTACTGGTCCATCTCCCTACCGCCGGGTCATACTCTCTGGCACCGAATCGTACCAAACCCGTTAAGGAATCATAGAGTCCTCCCGCAAAACCAAACGGTTGGAAGCCGGGATTAGTGTCATTGAGGACATTTCCCCAAACGTCATAATCCAACCGTTGCACCACCTCTCCCGTCATCACGTTGACGACTAGCCGCACACTTCCCAACTGGTCGGTCACCAGCCGATACAGTGTCTCCCCCATGAGGAGGTAATCCGGCACGTGGTCCTGACTGCCATAGACGTACCGGGCCACCACTTGACCTTGACTATCGAGTTCGGCAATCGGAGTCAAAGGACCATGATACAGCCATTGGTAAGTGACGTTACCACCCACTTTCCGACCCACGCGACGGTCATTCCCATCTATCAAGTATTCTACCACGGTGCCATTGGGTAACTCGACTTTGGTCAAGTTGCCCAAGGTATCATAGGTGTAACGAGTCGTTTGACCACTCTGCGTTTGGGTTTGTAAGTCACCCGTAATGGTGTAAGAATAAGTCACTTCGCCTTGTTGGAGGAGACGGTCTTGATTATCATAACGCGCCGTGACCTGGTTGGCAAGGAGACGATTGCCATTGGCCTCATAACTAAACGTCTGAGTCACTAGCCCGTTCGATTTCACTTCCACCAGACGACCTCGCGAGTCATAACGATACTCCTCGGTTCGCGTTTCTCCTTCGACGGTCTCCATTTGACTGATAAGTCGTCCTAACTTATCACGAGTATAAGTGGCTTGATACAGCAGACTCTCGCCAAACTTAACGGTTTCACTGGCCAATTCTTCAAACAGATTATGAGTCAATTGAGTCGTGACCTGTTTCAAGGTGGTGCCCGTCAAGAAACCCGTTTGAGGACTCCGAGTCAACGCCAATTCCCCAGCACCCGTCAGCAAACCTTCGGCATCATAGCTATAGGGAATCGGATTAGCGTCATTGACTTTGAGATTCGCTATCCGTAAGTCATTATTATAGTCGGTTTGAACACCACCGGTCAGATTGCCAGACCAAGTTTCGGCACGCAGTAACGCACCGTCATAGGTGTAATTGAGGGTGCTACCATCCGTGTGAGTCACCGTCGTCAATTGCCCCGTGGTCGGCTGATAACCAAAGGTTTGTGTGCCTTCTGGCAACACTAGACTTTGTAATCGATCACCGCTGTCATAGTTAAAGTCCACGACCTGATTATCGGGACGAGTCACACGGGTCCGTGGCTGGTCCATGGGGTCACAGGCCAAACTGGGCACCACGATGAGCCAGAAACTGACGGCCATGATTAACCGAATTGGGTTCATTGAGAGTTCGCCTCTTGGGAAGTCGAAAGAAATATTTCAGGGGCCGAAGTTAGGTCGGCGGTGCCAAGCGAATATCAGAGTGGTGGGCCAACCAAAAGACGTTTTGCCCACCCGACTTAGCAGGTGGTTATCCACCCCACATGGCTATTCGTCTGAAATTATTGCGGAATTTCACTGTCTGAAAATGACAGACCCACACATCTTTTCACAAAACGAGTGATTAAACCACGATATCTATGAAGAAAACCCGGTTCGTTTTTTATCTCATAATAAAATTGGCAAATCTCATTGGCAAAACCACCATCTATGGTGGTTTGGTCCACAGCTATCAAAATAGCTTCATCATTTCTAGTTCTGTAAATTTCAACTAATCTCTTCATATTATATTCAATTATTTTATCCTCCCAAACATTCTGTGGCGCACTCAAATTTTGCAACAATTGTTGTAAAATCGTTATTCTTTGTTCCAGCAAGGGTTCTGCCGCGTAGATTGCTAAAGTTTCGTCCACCTGGCTTTGACTAGGAAAAGACCTACAACTAGCTAACCCAACTAGCACCCAGATAAACATTCGGCATTGGCCACTTCTTCGCATGTTAATTCTCTTTGATTCGTACTCTGTCAATTTGCCTGTGAATACGGTAACTTATTTTTAGGAGTGAGGGTAATCTTTCCAAGTAATCGCAATAAATCTTTTGAAGGTACAGCGAGTTATTATCACTAACCGTCTTGCTACTTACTAAAAGCCTTTGCCAAGTTAATCCAATAGAACTTATGCAACCAATTCTAAGGAAGATCATTTCTAAAAAACTCGGTTTTTAGTAAAATCAAAGGTTTTCCATTTGTAGTTGCGAAATCAGGTCCAGGTGCTGCTCCAAACGGAAATGAATTTGGCTACTCCTTCAGAAGTTTCTACCAGTTAATTGTTAGAGGCTAAACTGTGGTGACTCCTTTCATCCATGAAAGGAGGTACGCCTTTAAAAAGCCTCAATCAGGGTAATCTACCTCTAGTTCAATTTCCTGATTATAATTCTTCATGGTTTTGTCAAATTCTTTGAGAAAGGATTGTTCCATTGAATAATCCTTAAATTCTATACAGCCTGCACTACCAGGCATCGTACCACCATGAATGTGAAACCCACCGTCTCTACCAGTAAAACGGTTTATTATTCGAGTAAAGAGTCCTTCATGTAACCGATAGCTAAACGGTCCCCATGCCGCACCTCCCTTGATTTCCTTATTTTCTGTTGAAGTAATATACGTTCCTTCAGGAATGGGAACATACTCGCCAGGTGTACCAGAGTTAGCCGGCCAATTTGTTACTGGATTACCCATTTCATCAAGCCACATCAAACTGGTGCCGTTAAATTTTAAGGAATCTAAGCCGTTTAAGTCCCAATTATTAATGGGATCATTCAACACATACCCAAACAAATTACTATCCCCACCCTCAAACCCAATCGGGTCCTTACTGGTCCACCGTCCCACCTCCGCGTCATAATCCCGCGCCCCAAACCGTACCAGTGTCGTCTTCGAATCATACAACCCTCCCGCAAACCCAAACGGCTGAAACCCCGTATTCGTATCCAAAACCACGTTCCCGAACGCATCATACTCCATTCTTTGCACGACACTCCCATCACGGTCATCCACCACCCACCGTGGACTCCCCAAGTGGTCACTGATTATTCGATAAGTTTTTCCCTCCTTGACCAAATAATCCGGCACGTTCCCCTTACTCCCATACACGAACCGCGCCACGACATTCCCATTGCCATCCAACTCCGCCACGGGCTTCAGACTTCCCTGATACAAGAATCCCTGAACCAGAGTTCCATTCACTTTCTTCCCAACGCGCCGATTCCGCCCATCGATGACATATTCAATGGTCTTCCCCGGTAACTCCACCCGTCTCAAATTGCCAAGCACCTCATATTGATAAGTGGTCGTTTGCCCCTGGCGAGTCTTGGTGAGCAGTTCCCCATTAGCGGTATAAGTATAGCTATTCCCACCAGACTCAAGCAATCTATCCTGGTCATCATAACTCCCCGTGACCATTCCTTGAGAGGAAGTGAGAGCCTGTACTCGATTGCCATTAGCCTCATACTCATAACTTTCGGTGACCACCCCATCCTGCTTCACTTCGACCAAGCGACCCGCCAAGTCATAGCGATATTCCAAGGTGGTTGTCACACCTTCACTCGTCTCCACTTTCTGAATAATCCGCCCCAACTTATCACGAGCATACTGTACTTGGGAAAGCACATTCCCTTGAACACTCGCCGTCTCACTCGCCAATTCGCCAAAGGTATCGTAAGTTCGTTGGGTGGTGAGGTTACCAAGTTGAGTGCCCGTGAGGAAGCCGGTGGTTGCATTTCTGCTCAAACTAATCTCCCCCGCACCCACCAACAAGCCATCCGCGTCATATTGATAAGTCACGGTCGGCTCCCCATTGAGACTCGCCGACTTCACCCGAAAGTCATTATTATACTCCAGACTCAACGAACCCGCTATCGTCCCACTCCAGGTTTCCGATAACGGTAACGACCCGTCATAAGCATAACTCAAGGTCTGATTATCTGGCGTGGTAGTTGCCACTAACCGTCCCTTCTCATCATAACTAAGAGTTTGAATCCCCAACGGGGTCGTCACACTGTCCAACCGACCCGTGCTGGCACCGTAGTTAAACTTGACCAATTGCCCATCGGGTCGAGTAATTTGAGTCAACTGCTTATCCAAATTATAAGCATAAACCGTTTGTGGTGCCGAGAGAGTTGGCAACACCGGTGGCAGATAGAGACTCTGGAGGTCCACCGCGGTGTAGTCAAATCCATGTGCCGGGCGACTCGGTGGGGTAATCGATGTCACATTGCCATTGGCATCATAACTATAGACAATCAGTCGGCCATCGGGTAAAGTTTGAATCGTGATTCTTCCCACCGCATCGTAAGTAAAATTCACTTCACGACCCAGCGTGTCCGTGAGTTTGCTCACCTCCCCAGAGCTATCGTAAGTGAGACTGACCGTTCTTAAGTCTTCTCCTTGACCTTGATTGACTTGGGTCAAGCGACCACGAGTATCGTAAGTGTAATGCACCGGTGCCAAAGTGGGGATGCTGGTTTGATTGACTCGTCCTTTCTCCTCCATGAACTCGGTGGTCATTCGCCCCGCAGCACTGGTTGTCACTACCTTTTTCTCAGACGCAGTATACACACTGCTGCTACTCTTCCCATTGACCGTCACCGTGGTCTTCAAACTAGCTGGTTTACTCAGGTCCCGCTCGGTCCCCAAAGTCGCTTCACGTTGGGTCGTCACCGTGCCTGTTAAGCCACTGGGCAAGGTAATTTTCAACTCCTGCAACACCGGCGAGAGCATCCCAAATCGTGGGTCGGGTCCCTGTTTCTGAGTGATGACGGTGCCATCGGCTTGAGTACGAAGGGTCGTCCCATTGCTCCAACTGGTTTCCACACTTTGAGTGCCATCGGGTGCGGTATTCACTCGCTTCATATCCTTATCATTCAGCATCTCCACCGCATAACGGGTCGTCCGCCCTTCGCCACTGGTCAAACTGGCTTC
>DZAL01000300.1 GCA_022729575.1 Thiomargarita sp. | reverse complement strand
AAATCTGAAGATTTGGACTCCAACGCCGTAACCTTAGCTTAACTTAATGGCATTGACGCGGAGCGTGGGAACGAGAAAATGGCTACTCCAAAAGATGTGTGCATAGAGTAGCCTTAATAAGGAGGGGAGTTTATCATGCCAACTCAGTTGGCGCATACTCGCCACCTTATTAAGGAGGGGCTGACGGTGGTTGAGTTAACCGTGTGTAAGGTGAGTTGATTATTGATTGATGAGTTGACTGTTACAACGTAAAAATTAAATATTTAAACATTCACTATGAGCAAAATTATTGTTGTTACTTCAGGCAAAGGTGGTGTTGGTAAAACCACGACCAGCGCCGCCTTTTCCACGGGATTGGCTTTACGTGGCCATAAAACTGTCGTGATTGATTTTGATGTAGGTTTACGCAATTTGGACTTGGTGATGGGTTGTGAGCGTCGCGTCGTTTACGATTTTGTCAACGTTATCAATGGCGAAGGAGCTTTGAATCAAGCCTTGATTAAAGATAAACGGGTAGAAGGTTTATTTATTTTACCCGCGTCCCAAACTCGTAATAAAGATGCACTGACCTTGCCCGGCGTGGAAAAAGTTATTGAAGAGTTACGCCAACGGTTCGAATATATCGTTTGTGATTCGCCGGCGGGCATTGAACATGGTGCGGTTATGGCCATGTATTTTGCGGATGAAGCGATTGTGGTGACCAATCCGGAAGTGTCTTCAGTGCGCGATTCAGATCGAATTATTGGTCTGTTGGCCAGTAAAACTCGCCGTGCGATTCAAAATTTACCGCCGGTAAAAGAACATCTGTTAATTACTCGCTATTCCGGCAAACGAGTGACTAAAGGCGAAATGCTCAGTGCTGCCGATGTGCAAGAAATTTTGGCCATTCCGTTGTTGGGAATAATTCCCGAATCGCTATCGGTCTTGCAAGCGTCCAATGCAGGAATTCCTATCACGCTAGATAAAAACAGTGATGCCGGCCAGGCTTACTTAGAAATGGTAGCGCATTTTTTAGGAGATGAATTGCCGCTCCGGAAAAAGAATTTTTTGACCAGTTTATTTGGAAGGAAATAAATAGTATGAGCTTGCTAAATTATTTTCGTCTGTCGTCTCAACCGCGCAGTGCCACCGTGGCTAAGGAGCGTTTGCGGATTATTGTCGAGCATGAACGTCATTTGGGAAGTTCACCGCTCAATTATTTGCCCATGTTACAGAAAGAGTTATTAGCCGTGGTGAGAAAGTATGTGCTCATCGAGGAAGATAAAATTTCCATCAATTTGGAAAGAAATGGAGAGTATGAAATTTTGGAGTTAAACATCACTTTACCAGAAGCCATTGAGAATAGTGAGATTAATGAAAAAATTTAGATTTGAATTTAGATTTGACAACTTTTCGAAAGTTGTCAAATCTGGGTCAAATCTTTGCGGTTTTAGATTTGACAACTTTTCGAAAGTTGTCAAATCTGGGTCAAATCTTTGCGGTTTTAGATTTGACAACTTTTCGAAAGTTGTCAAATCTGGTCTTTTGCGGTTTTAGATTTGGGTAGTCCCTACCAGCCAATGGAGGTATTAACCGCAGTGGTGTATGACTTCGCTGATACACCCTACCGCTACCGCCGGGGTCGCCAATTCCTAAACCTGGCAGGTACTAAGTTTCCTAAACCTTTGAGGTTTAGGAAACTTTGACCTAGATTTGACAACTTTTCGAAAGTTGTCAAATCTGGTCTGGGTCAAATCTTGGCGGTTTTAGATTTGACAACTTTTCGAAAGTTGTCAAATCTGGTCTGGGTCAAATCTTGGCGGTTTTAGATTTGACAACTTTTCGAAAGTTGTCAAATCTGGTTTGGATCAAATCTTGGCGGTTTTAGATTTGACAACTTTTCGAAAGTTGTCAAATCTGGTTTGGATCAAATCTTTTAGTAATTTTTCCAATAAATCTAACTATGAGCACCACTATTCTAACTTTCAATACCGAGATGTTGCTAGTCCTCAGTGTACTGGCCATCACGATTATTCTCTTTATTACCGAATTAGTCCGGGTCGATGTTACGGCTATGTTGGTACTGGTCATGCTGGGATTATTAAAATTAGTACCACCCAATGAATTATTCAATGGTTTTGCCAGTAACGCCGTGATTGCCATTATCGGCATTATGATTATTGGAGCAGGGTTAGATAAAGCTGGCGTGATGAGTCGAATTGCCAACGTGATCGTCAAGCTGGGCGGTCATACGGAAAAAGGTTTGTTGCCGATAGTGTTAGGTGTCGCTGCGCTCATTTCTAGTTTCATGCAAAACATCGGGGCCGCGGCGTTGTTACTCCCGGTCATCAGTCGAGTTTCCGCACGTACTCAGGTGCCATTATCACGATTATTAATGCCAATGGGATTCAGTGTCCTCCTCGGTGGTACGTTAACTTTAGTGGGTTGTAGTTCTCTGATTGTCCTCAACGATGTCATTTTTTCAGTCAATCCCACCCTGCCTAATGGCATGTTACCGATTCCTCCGTTTAGCCTGTTTGCCCCGACTCCTATCGGTTTAGCATTGGTCACGACGGGAATAATTTATTTTTTAATAGCAGGTCATAAAGTATTACCCGCGACTACCGTCCAAGTGATGCAATCAATTGCGCCGGTGACTTATTTTCGACAACGTTATGGCATCACCGGTGATGTGTTTGAATTATTAGTCACGCCCAATTCTCCTCTAGTGGGAGCCAGTATCTTGGTGTATGAACAAACGCTGAATCAAAATGCGGCTGTCATCGCCTTGCTTAAAGGTCAACACTTACGCCTGTCGCCAGCTAAAGATGTCATTTTGGAAGCGGGAGACAGTTTTGCCATTATGGGTCAATTGGCTGACATTGAATGGTTAGCACAACAGTATCATTTATTGTTACGACCACAGATTGGTATTTTTACCGAAATTTTAATTGCCACCCGCTCTGGCGTGTCAGAAGTGGTGATTCCGGCGGAATCGTCATTGATTGGACAAACTTTGCTGGGTCTAAGAATGCGTAAAACTTACGGTCTCAGTGTGTTACAAGTCACTCGGCAACAGCAAATTGTTCGTGATGGATTGCGGGATTGGGTGTTACAAGAAGGAGATACCTTATTGGTTCACAGCACCTGGGAAGACTTGGCCACGCTGAAGGAGAATAACAATTTTATCACGTTGACTCCACCACGAGTACAGGCTACCGAAGAGTTATCGGTTACCCCTCAATTTTGGTACGCACTCATTTTTGCCAGTCTTACCCTGTGGTTGGTATTATTTACGTATTTACGGCTCTCATTGGCGTTATTCATTGGAGCGGTGGGAATGATTATTAGCGGAGTGATTAGCATTGAAGAGAGTTATAAACGAATCAGTTGGCAAACTATCTTTTTGCTGGCTGGTTTAATTCCTTTAGGAGGTGCTTTGCAAACCACTGGCACCGCTACTTGGATTGCACAACAAACGGTGAATTTATTGGGAAATATGCCGGAGTGGGTGTTGCAAACAGTGTTAGCCATTTTAGCTACTCTGTTTACTCAATTGATGTCGAATGTGGGTACCACCGTCCTGTTGGTACCGTTGGGCATTCAGATTGCCATACAAACCGGAGCCAATCCGGCGGCGATTGCTTTAATGATCGCGTTGGCTACTTCTAATTCTTTTATGTTACCGACTCATCAAGTCAATGCGTTAGTCATGGGCCCTGGCGGTTATCGGGTGGCGGATTACGTGCGGGCAGGAGGAGTGATGACGGTATTATATTTAATCGTGTTGGTAGCGATGGTTAATGTGGTGTTTTAGGCTCAACCACCCCCAACCCCTCCTTGGTAAGGAGGGGAGTTTGGCTCCCCACAACTCCCCTCCTTGATTAAGGAGGGGTTGGGGGTGGTCCCAACTCCCCTCCTTGATTAAGGAGGGGTTGGGGGTGGTTTCTACAATATTGTTAATTAAGGAGACTTAAAAAATGTCATTCAATACTACTATACTTAGCTTATTAGCGGGTGCGGCGTTTGCTACGCTTCCTCTGACTGAGGCTCTCGCACAGTCCGATTGCACTGCGCTATCTCACTGGTCCCAAACTAGCCCACCGGTGAATCAAGAACATGTTTTTTGCGGCGAATTGGACCAGAGAAATAATAAAATTAAGGGGTTCCATTCTCGTCCTAATGGTAAGGGTCCCGCGACTATCAACGTTAAGGTCACGGAGTCACCTAATCAGCAAGGCATTTATGGAATTAGTTGGAATTATCTGGACTCGCCGGGGCTGACTAAATATTCGACCATGTTTCCCGATAGTTGTACGCAACCGCAAATTTTGCTGTCTATTCTCTATGCGGCTCAACATCCACAAAAATGTCCGGCGGGAGCACCGTCCTGGGCACAATGTGGTCCTAATCAACCGTCTAAGCCGGCGGTGGGCCATTGTGCCGCTGACGATAGTTCTACTTTTATTATCGCCGCCGCGGTTTTGGGCAAAAAAATCAACACGGCATTTCCGCTAAAACTTCGCTAACAGTGGGTTAACCTTATGAATACTGCCATTCCATTTCGTTGGCCCGACCAACAAGAGAATAATCTAGCGCATGAGCGGTTGGTGGCATTTTTAGTCACTGATATTCAACATAGCCCTAACTGGACGTGTGAAATTTTGACCAAAATTGAGGCGATTCAAGCGGGACAAGTGCCCCAATGGGAACGTGTTGGGAATGCGTTTCGTTTGGAATTATTGAATGACGATGCGTTGATTGAAGATTTAGTCGACGAGAGTCAACCGGGGTATAAAATTCCCTTGGAGGAGTTTAAAATAGCGGTATCGGCTTGGTTAGATTGGATAACCACTGGCTAAACCGGTCCTCACCGCCGGTCGCTCTCCCAAGTGGAGGAGCCGCACTGCCATTAAGTTAAGCCGCGTTGGAGTCCAAACCTTCAGATTTGGAC
>DZAL01000111.1:6485-19415 GCA_022729575.1 Thiomargarita sp. | reverse complement strand
GGAGAGGGGCCGGGGGTGAGGGAAAATACCGCCGAATTTATGCTTCAGTACTTAACTCATTGAAGGTTAAGACCTCCATTATCTCCGCTGCACACAATTCGTATGGTATGCCCAATCCATTGGCGATAGCCTGAATCCGTGCTAAATGGTAACGGTTACTAATAAAAACTACAGGCTCTTGCTCTTCACTCATCGTCATTAATGTCGTTAATAAAGAACGAACTTGTTGCAAATTCTCTAAAGTGTGACGAGAACTGTCTGCTACCTGTATTTGGTCAAGAGCAATACCTTGTTTTACCAAATAATCTCGTCCAGCTTGGGCTTCGGTGACTTCCGCAGTGCCGTTTCTACTACCTCCAACAATCAAAATTAGTCTAGCTATAGAAGAATTGAGACTTAACATAGCGCGGTTTAAACGCTCGGCATATTCTTCGGTCACGCCCGTATTTGACAAACGTTGTCCCAAGACGACTCGATAACCTAAAGATTTGGCTTGAGTTGAAGCGGACTTGGCTACTTGATAGACCCTGCTACATGACCATAACAGAGAAATTCCTCCTGTTGCCACCAGCACTAGATTAGACAACATTAACATGGCCCAACCCTCTTCTCCTATGCAATCCAAACGCCAGCGTTGCCAATACGGTTTGATAAAAACATTAAAGAAATGATACGGACAAAAGCCTTGTGACAATAGTTGCCAGGACACCATGCGGGTAATTCGCACAATATCCACCACTGCGCGAAAATGACTGGGCCTGGCCGCCTTGGCATACACTGCGGCAATGGGAATAGGAACACTCGTCACACCCAATTTAGCCGCTTGAATTAAGACTTCACTTTCAAACACAAAACTTTTTGATTTATCCAGTTTTAGTTGGAGTTGTTTTAATAATTCGACAGGGTATAGACGAAATCCCGATTGACTATCCGCAATGGCATACCCAGAGGCCCAAGAAATCCAAAAATTGGCTATGTGATTGGCGTAATAACGCTGACGAGGAAAAGCCGCTGAGTTTGCCAGCCGTGAACCAATAATGATCGATTCTGGGGTAACTTGCCATTGTTCTATAAAACGAGGAATATCTTCGGGTTGATGCTGACCATCAGCATCCAAGGTAATCACGGCGGACATGCCCATGGTTAATGCGGCTTGCATTCCTTTCCATAAACTGATAGCCTTCCCTTGGTTGACTGGGTTATGTAACAGCGTTATGGGCAAATCCAGGAGAGCAGTAGCGGTATTATCCGTAGAGCCATCATTAACGACAATAACTGGTGAATCATAGCGCAAGGTCCTTTGTATTATTTGACGAATAGTAGTTTCTTCGTTATAAGCGGGAATAACGATGGCGAATTTTTTCATAATTAGTGTATTCTAAAAGGATGTTTCAAAATAATGTTCACGATTAATTTTAGAAAAGTTTACCATACCATCCTCGACTCCTCCTTCTTATAGTTCCCACGCTCGGCGTTGGAATGCCGGTTCAGGACGCTCGGCGTTCGTGCTCACGCCCAATGCCGAGCATCTAAGCGACATTTCTACGCCGAGCGTGGGAACAAGAAGAAATGATAAACTAAAAATTAATCTTCAGCATTCAGTAACTCCTTGAGGAGTTGTTCACTTGCCGGCGTGCCAATCAAGCCTTCTTGAAGGGCCTGTTGGGCTTGGGCCATCCAATAACTGTCTTCAAGGGCTTGTAGTTGTTCAAAACCAGCTAACGAGATGACCACGGCAACGGGTTTACCGCGTTGTTGAATTAAGATAGGTTCTTGTTGAACCGTGTTTAACAAGGATTGAAACTCAATCTGGGCTTGTTTGGCATTTAAAGCCTTCATAGAAGTTCCTCGACTTTGGAGAAAATGAGTGTTGATTGTCAGAATCAGAATTTGCAGAATTATAGAATTAACCGAATAAAATTTCAACTCCACACCATTCTGAAAATTCTTAAATTCTGACGTTGCCCACCCGACTGGGCTTGACTATTTTGAGGTGATAGGTTAACATGGTCTTTCAAAGAAGCAAAATCCATTTCATTTAGGAGTACCCAGAAAACTATGCACCTTCCCAGAACTTACTTAGTGGATGAACACAACCACAAAATCGCCGTTCAACTGGACCTAACGGTTTTTGAAAAAATCGAAGAAGTTCTTGAAAACTACGCCCTGGTTCAATTGATGACGGAAGAGGCCGAGGATGAGACCCGGTTCGAATTAGAAGAAGCACGGGCCTACTATCAAGAGTTACCAAAGTCGCTATGAGAGTCAAGTATCCCAAGAAATTTTTAAAACCACTGGCTTTGGTGCCTTCAACGATTCGACCTCAAATAGAGAAATTGGTATTTGAGGAACTGCCTGGCCTGACTTCTCTTACGGAACAGGGTCATCTGGAAAAAATGAAAGGCTATACCGGCTTTTATAAAATTCGTTTGGGGAATTACCGCGTTGGCCTGCAATTGGATGACCAGGTGCTAATCGTTCAAACAGTTATGCACCGCAAGGACATTTATAAATATTTTCCGTAATCGGGTGGTTTTCTTTTCTGTCTGAATCAGAATTTGCAGACTTTAAGAATTAACAGAATGAAACCCCAACCCATTCTGAAAATTCTAAAATTCTGATTCTGACCAGATGAAGTTAAACCTGACAGGTCTTCAAGACCTGTCAGGTTTGCCGACCACCCCATTCTGAAAATTCTAAAATTCTGTAAATCCTGATTCAGACTTTCTTATTCCACCAATTTCCGCAACACCGCCTTCACCGCTTCAGGCTGCCAAAACTATGCCTTCACTGCCGAGGCCGCATAAGACTTTAACGTTCCCCGTTCAAACCGACGCAAATACTCCATCCTCAACTCATCCCTATTAAACTGTCTATGGGTAACAATACCAGCCATCTACTCGGCACTCTAAAGCCTCGCTTTGAATCCCTGAGCAGTCTGATTCTCCTTCCACGTCATCACTTGATGATGAATGTCTTCAATACTACTATTTCCCCAATAGTCCGCAATTTCTTGAACACTATCCCCGGTGCCACGTTCTAACAATATCACAAATTGGGTAGCGCGGTCTAAGCCGAGTTGTTCAGTTAAGATTGACCAACCTTCACGAAGTAAGGTAAGGGCTTCGGGTGGGGTGGTTAACGGCAGCAGATTCATTCTAGTTCCCCTGTATTAAATTGGTTCATAAAGCGTATTGGGTTCATGGCCGAAAAGTAGCCAGGATGCCAAGGCTTTATCAAACGACGATAACATTTTGCTTGAGTCAGTTGAGTGATTTTTTGGTCCGCCGATTTCCAAAAATCGCTGAGGCAACGTGTAAAGCATCACGCGCACGAATGTGACAGTGAGTTTCTATGAGTTGTCCCAGAGTTAATATTTCTGGTGAACTGTCAATCTGGTGTGTACCGAAACTCAAGTATTTCTCTAGTTTAGCACGTTTTTCTGGTGTCAGAATATTATAAACTTCAAATAGTAAAATATCAGAAGTTAGAAGTATTAACTGATGATTTTTCACTGCTTGGATAATTTCCAGAAAAGTATTAGCTTCAACTTGAATTTGTGGTTGCTTCTGGTCGTCAAAGGGACGCGAATATAGATTGGTATCAAGATAAATTAGAATAGGATAAGAGTTATTCAACAAAGAGAGTTCCTCTTAATAATCGCAGAAAGAAGCACTTGAGTATTAGTATCATTGAATATAATGAGGATAACGGATTAGCCATCCAGGGTCAAGTAATGAAGTTGTCAGAATCAGAATTTTCAGAATTTAAGAATTAACCGAATAAAACCCCGCCTCGCCTCATTCTGAAAATTCTCTAATTCTGCAAATTCTGCTTCTGACCACTACTTCCCCCACCTTGCTGCAACACCGCCCTCACCGCCTCGGGCTGCCAAAACTGCGCTTTCACTGCCGAGGCCGCATAAGACTTTAACATTCCCCGTTCAAACAGACGCAAATACTCCATCCCCAACTCATCCCCATCAAACCGACCCATCAAACCGACCATCGGGCAATAACACCAGCCGACCGCCATTGTCAAAGGAATGAAAGGAGACCACGAGTTGCCCGCTGGCAACTTCATAAAACGCTAAAGGTCCCTCACTAATCTGTGGCCACCACATACTTGCCTAATTTGTTATGGTTAGTAAAACAGTTATGGAAATATTATGCGTAAGACGTGTTAGAATGTCAAATACCTAGAAATTAACTAATTATACATATATAATATACACCTTATTCTATTTTAAATGCTTAATGTGTGTTATTCATAAAGATTGACTTGAAAAATTAACTTTCCCCACACTATTAATACCACGGTACGATATGTACGCATATACGCAATTTCAATTTACACACGAATTTTATTCAGTTAAAATGAACAACCAAATGATAATATGGCATTACACCACTAGCGAACGTCTTGTTCCTATCCTAAGCACAGGAGAATTGAAGACAACAGATATGGGCGTTACTCCTGGGGAAAAACCCATATTGTGGTTCTCAAGCAATCAAGTATATGAACGCACTGCATATAGACTCAAAGACAATGGAGAATCATTCTCCATTAGAGAACACATAGAAAATTTTGGTGGTTTTGTCCGCTTTGGCATCGGCATCCCGTTAAATGCTGGATTAGAAATTTTTCCATGGGAAGGGGGAAAATTGGCTGATGAGGCACGTATACCTCCAGACGAAAGAACAAGACTGGAAAAGACCGCAAAACCACAAGGCGCAAACCCTAATGAATGGTATGGTACGTTAAAAAACGTGCCAGTCTCGAGTTGTGCAGCTATTCAAATATTAAATATAAACGAGTACAATAAGACCATAGGGATAGAGTGGATGGACATTTGTGAAACTATCAAATGCTAACTACTCATCAATACAACCTTATGTAATAAATCAAAATTTAAAGAATTGATTAGGATTAAGTCCGAATCCATTGGATTAATTCCTGTCAATTCTGAAAATTTTGATTCAGACAATTCAGTTCAGATTCAGTTTTCTGAAGGAACTTAGTTTTTAACACTAAACGTTTGAGTAAGCAAAACCGGAGGATATAACTATGTTGCCCATTAATGAAAAAAGAGTTGACGCTGCTGAAAAGAAAATTGAAAGTGAAAAAAAGAATGTGGACTATGATACCAGAGAGTTCACGATAGAAATTCTCGTGCAGAAATATCTAAGGGATCAAGATAAGGACGATAACGAACTATATGTTCCAGAATACCAACGAGAATTTGTGTGGGACGAATACAGACAATCCAGGTTAATCGAGTCCATTATCTTGGGGCTACCTATTCCTCTCATTTTTGTTGCTGAAATTCATGAGACTAGCAGACTAGAAATTGTTGATGGCTCCCAGCGTATCAGAACTCTGGCGGCCTTTTTGAACCATGAATTATGTTTAAAGGAGCTAACTACCCTAAAGGAACTCAATGGTTTTTATTTTGATAACCTTAGTGCTTCTCGCCAACGGAAATTCAAAAATCTACCCATGCGGATGGTTGTTCTCTCTTCAAAGGCCACTGAAGCCGTGAGAAACGACATGTTTGACCGCATTAATACCAGTAGCTTGCCTCTGTTTCCAATGGAAAAACGCAAAGGAATCTATCGAGGCAAGTTTAACGACTTCGTGTTCAGATGTGCTGGAAATGAGTCATTCAAAGAGCTTTGTCCCATAGGTTCCTATTTTCGAAATAGGCAAGAAGAGGCTGAACTTGTCCTCCGTTTTTTTGCCTTTTCAGAAACCTATCCGACTTTTGCTTTGGACAAAGTTGATTTGGAATGGAGCGGGGTGGAACGTTTCTTAGATGAATATCTTGATATGAAGAATGACACCGCCACCGATTCCGAAATGAACAGCAAGCAACAACAATTTGAAAAGATGTTAGCGTTCGTGAAAAGGACTTTTCAGAATGGTTTTGCGAAACGGTCAGATTCAACTGGCACCTCAAGACCTTATTTTGAAGCCATCGCGGTTGGTACTCATCTTGCGTTGGAAAAAGACCCCAACTTAAAGGTAACAAACCTTAGCTGGATAAACTTTGATTACAAACAGCAAAATGAGTTTTACCGATTACTGTCTGGACGTTATCACACTCATAAACCTGACCAGCTAAGGCAACGAATTGAATTTGTCAGAAACCACCTGTTGCAAGGCAAAACAGTATGAGAAACTTCTTAACAGACTTTCGTAGCAGAGTTCAAGAAATTGAACAATATTTCGAGTTTGTGGCCAAAATTGACGAAGTGGAGAGTTACAGGCAAGAAGTAATATTGTTTCCTGATCAAACTCAATATGTTGTTGAAAGTTCTCTACAGAAAGTTCTGAAGGCCAATTGCTACTTACTTCTTTACAATTTGATAGAGTCCTCCATTCGAAATGGGATTGTCGCTATTGATGATGCTATTCATGCAGAAAATTTAGGTTACACTGAGGTAGATAGTCGCATTCAAACAATCTGGTTGACCCAAAGGTGTCAGGGGCTGACCGATCCCTCCATCAGCGAAAAAAATATCGTAAAGACAGTTGCAGAAATCTTAGAGGAAGTTAGCCAAACAAGTCCGCTATCTTTGGAAAAAAGCCAATTACCTATCTCAGGTAATCTCGATTTAGAAGCCATAAAAAAATTAACCGACCAATATGGTTTTTATGGTAGCTTGAGAAATTCACATCTTGAATTGGTACTCGGAATTATCAAAAAAATGAGAAATGATATAGCACATGGCAACGTATCGTTTAGTGAAGCGGCAAGAAATACTACTATGCGGGAACTCATAGATTATAAAGACAGGACGGTGGCTTATTTGACAGATGTATTAAAGAACATTGACGATTATATCTCTCAACAGAAATATAAGTAAGCCGGGTAGGGTGGGCAACGGGTTTGTTATTGCCCGCCAATTTCTCCCCCAAACACTTCGCCACCACTTGTTCCTTCATAAAAACACGCTTCTCATCCCACCCGCCCCCAAAATTTGCACAATGGGATATTTTTCCACATCATGCAACGCATACCGTTCGCGATGCAACTGGATGGCCTCCTGTAACTCCCGCAAGGCTTGCGGATAAAACGCCTTCCCCCGCCGCAATAACACCTGAAATAAATTAAACGCCGCCAACGCTCGGTCGGTATCAGCCAGGTAGGGTGGGTAAACGTCTTTTGGTTGGCCCACCTTTCAGGCGATTTGGTGGGCCACGGTAAGGCGCGTTGCCCACCCTACTTAAACTCAAATTCTGATTCGGACCAGTTTAGCTAAATTAAAACCTCCAACCCTTTCTGTTCAACCAAATTTAATAATTTGAGAGACAAACCATTGGGCTGCTTTTGACCGCGTTCCCATTGGCGAACCGTCGCGGCACTGGTGTTTAGATAAGTGGCAAACACCGCTGGACTGGTCCGCGTTCGGCGCCGAATCTGCTGGATTTGTGGCGGCGTATATTCTTTGACGGGCGGCAAACAACGCGCCTCTAATTGTCGTAAGGTTGACTCCTCCATGACCCCCGCTTCAAAGAGTCCTTTAGCGGTTTCGTGAATGACTTCTAAGATGGAGTTATCCATAGTATTTACACCTCGATGAGTTTACCAACCTGAATGGCGGTTCTTAACGCGGGTTCGCGGTAACCTAAGAGTTCCTTTGCCAATTGTTTTAACGTTTGCAATTCATTAGTGGTCAAATTAGCTTGTTGGTTCTTCGCGAAACCATATACAAAAAAGGCTTTGTCACCTTGTTTAAACGCTATCAATGTTCGCACCCCGCCGCGTTTACCACGACCTTGGATACCTATGCGCTTCTTATAAACATGTCCCCCTAAATTAGCATCAAAAAGACCTTTTTCCATCTCTTCAATAGCCTGTCGTAGTGACTGGTCTGTTAGTCCTTCTTTGGTGGCCCATTTGTGAAAGAGTTTATTCTTAAAAATTCGCATTGTCGCCCGCCCATTCTCGTTTTCACGCCATCTCCCCAGGAGTCCAAAACAGGTTTTGAACTCCACCCCACCCCATTCTGAAAATTCTAAAATTCTGTAAATTCTGATTCAGACAATCCCCCTCCCGCGGAGGAAAGGCGTAAAGGGTAAAAGAATAAAGCTAAAAGATTTACATCCTGACGAGGCGAAAACCCACATAGTTATCTAGGTCCGCGCGCGTGCCCCCGTCTCGGCCGGACGCACACACACCCTGCGGGTCGCTGTTCCAAGCACCACCACGACCCACACGAAGGTTACCATCATTGACACGATTTTTGTTTATGCACTCTAACTCTTTACCATTATATTTATCCTCATATTCTGAACAAGTCCATTCCCATACATTTCCCACAGTATCATACAATCCAAATGGATTGTCAACAAAAGAACCCACCGGTGCCGTTGATTCACCATCCCACTGACTACCACACCTATCACAGTTAGCCCGGTTCTTACCAATCTCGTTCCCCCACCAATAATCCGTTTCCGTCCCCGCCCGTGCCGCATACTCCCATTCCGCTTCCGTCGGCAAACGATAGTGTTCACCTGTCAAACCACTTAACCACTCGGCATAAGCCGTAGCAACATCCCAAGACACATTAATCACTGGTCGATTCCCACGTCCCCATCCACTATCACTAGGCTTTTCTCGCCCAGTCTGTTCAGCAAAATAATCATATTCCTCAAACGTCACTTCATGGCGACTCATCTCAAAACTTTTTACCGTGATCGTATGAACAGGCTCTTCATCACTCTCACCCGTGCCACGAATGTCCCCCATACGAAAGGAACCGGCAGAGATGATGACCATCTCTGGTAATGGTAGCAAACTAATATACCACACTTGTCCATTACCTGTCAACACGCCACTTTTAATCTTTAATTGTTCACCAATCCGTTCCATTTGCACATACAACAGTTTCTGAGGTCCCTCTTGCCAAAAAGTTTGCGCCGCTGGAGGTGCTATCTTCATCACCCCTAACTTTGGCGGTGCAAAAGGCTTTACCCAGGTTGCCTGCCATTCCAAAGTAACGAATAAACTCTCAGCATCGGCATTATAATCTTTAAGAGAAGTCACGCCCGCTTGATAACGTGAATCACCTTGTTGACTGTCTTGATTAAACTTGGCCAGCAACTGTTCACGACGGGCTTGAAAGTCTGGCGTTTTCTCAAATTTATCTGGTTTGGGATTAAAAATATCAGAGATATTACCCGATTCGAGTGGTGGTGAGGGAAGAGGCACGGGCTTAAAAGTAGATGGTGACACGGGTACAGGCGGAGGTACGGGCGTAGGTGGAGGCACAGACACTACGGGCGGAGGCACGGGCATAGACGTAGGTAGAGGCACTGGTAGATTCTTTACCCCTGGACAACTATCTCGTTGTAATCCTAAATAACATCTGATTTCAGGAGTGGCAACCGCCACGATGACAGATAATAATGTTACTAATGAAGCAAAGGTTTCACGGTTCATATTCTATACCCTAATTTTAAGTGAAATAATGAGAAACTTAGTCCCCAAAATCCGTTTATTTCATCAATCCGTTGTGCTAAACTAGGATAGATACTTAGATTTTAAATGTCAAGAGTGCGAAAAAATTTAAATGGTGGGAACAGCACTAAATCTAGTATAATGCCAATGAATGAAAGACCTTATCACAACCATACATACTACTAGAGAATTAAATGGACACAACTCTAGCACAGATGACTAAACAAGAATTTCAAGAATTGATTGAAGCAACCATTGACCAAAAATTACTTAATTGGTTCAATCTATTAGAAACAAGACTCACAACAAAAACCACCAGGGCAACTCAACCCACCGCCGTAACTGCACCACCACTTGAACCTTTGCCAGTTTTACAAGGCTACGTTCCTCAAGGATGGAAAGAGGCTATTTACCATGCTCAAAAATAATCTGGTTTTATTTGATGCCGGCTTATTTATTGCGGTGTTACTAAACGGTGATACTCGACTATCAAGTTTTTTTACTCGATGTTCAAGTTGTTAGGGTTTTCCCACTCCTAATATGTAAACAGGATGTTAGGAGAGAACTCTATAAGTGTTATTGAAATTTATCCCCCTTCAATCCCCCAATGCCATTAAGTTAAGGGATTAACTAGGACTGCGAGTTCTTCAAGGACTGGCAGTCCTGACTCTCACGCCACCGACAAATCCCTTAACTTAATGGCATTGAGGCTTTAGCCGGTAGGGGTCGGCGCTCCATTAAAGGTCGTCGAGGCCGGCCCACCGGCTAAAGCCTCAATGCCATTAAGTTAAGCCGCGTTGGAGTCCAAACCTTCAGATTTGGACGAGACGGGTTAAGGTGAGACGGCGTTGCCAAAGCTGAAGCTTTGGACTCCAACGCCGTAACCTTAGCTTAACTTAATGGCATTGCGGCTAAAGCCTCTACTCCAAGGTTTTTGCTCTTAATATGTTAGCGCGTACAAGGTAGTTTATTTGGTAGTCCTAAAATGTGGGTGACCACGCGGTCAGGACTGGCAGTCCTCAAAGGACTGCCAGTCCTAGGTTCTCACCCAGATTTCATCACTACCGAAACTTTCAAGGTCTCTCCATGGGTTCAAACACTTGGCTCAACTGCAATCACTAATTGTTGTTCTGACAGATAAGCCAAGATACTTTGACCGGCAATATTTTTAGCCAGCACTTGCAATAAAGGTAAACTGCGGGCGGCGGGACTACTGAGACGCAATTTTTCTAAGTCTGGCTGCGGTAATCGGGTTTCCTCTTGCTGAGTCGTCAATTGTAAAGTCAAACTGGCTCGACTAGCCGCCGTGGGTTCTGGTGTCAGTAATAAGGCGGTCGCAAATGGCACCTGAATACCACAAACTTCATTTAGCAGTGATGGTGCAGGGTAGTCGGAAGCCACGAGCAACACGGGCAAATTTTCTACCGTCACCAAGGTTGCGGCTTCTAACATTCCCGCCGCAAAAGTAACCTCCCGGGCTGATAAACTGGTAGAGAGTTTATCAGAAGTTGTACCAATTGTCCAATAACCGGCGGTAGCGTTGTGAACCGAATTATGAAAATCCGTAGGCGAGACCGGGCGGTCTGGGACCGTAAGCGTGCGGCAAATTTTGTCGATAATTTCTAAGTCAGCATCACTGGAAGCAAATACTGACGAGAGTTGCGAAACTGGTAAGGGAGTATTCGCTACGGCTTCTTGGGCAACTTGCAAAGCGAGTTTAATGCTGGCCGTGGTACGACGACATTCATTCGCGGAGAGTATTCCACGCGGCGAAAAGGTGGGCAGTGCGGTCGGCTGATATGGCTGTTGACCAGTCAAGATGGGATGACTCGCGGTCCAACCAAGGAGACCTGGCGCACTTAAACCTAGTGCAGTGAGGTACATTCGTATCATGTTAAGCGACCCAGTATTAAACTACAGTTGTTGCCACCAAAACCGAAGGAATTGCTCGTCGCGTACTGAAGCGGTTGTTCAGAAGAGTCCAAGAGAATCTGGGCCCTTAACTGAGGATCCACGATGTTAGTGTTCAAACTACGCGGTAAAAAGTTGTGCAGGAGACATAGACTTACCAAAATCGCTTCGGTGATACCTGCGGTGCCCAAAGTGTGCCCGGTCCAACCTTTAGTGGAACTACACGGGGTTTGGGTCCCAAAAACGGCGACTACCGCTTTATCTTCGGCCAGGTCATTAGCACGAGAAGCCGTGCCATGCAAGTTGAGATAATTCACTTGGTCAGGTGCCAGATGCGCACTGGTCAAAGCTCGCTGCATGGCGAGAATAGCGCCTTTACCGTCGGGATGAGGCGTAGAGAGGTGATAAGCGTCATTGCTTTCGCCATAACCAACTAAAGCAATTCCTTTACCTCCCCCATCTCTTCCTTGAAAAGGTGAGGAGTATTCAGAGTGAACTGGTTTACCACCCCCAGCCCCTCCTTGGTAAGGCGGGGAGTATCCAGAGTGAACTGGTTTACCACCCCCAGCCCCTCCTTGGTAAGGCGGGGAGTGTCCAGAGTGAACTGGTTTACCACCCCCAGCCCCTCCTTGGTAAGGCGGGGAGTGTCCAGAGTGAACTGGTTTACCACCCCCAGCCCCTCCTTGGTAAGGCGGGGAGTACCCAGAGTGAACTGGTTCTAACAGGGCAAATCCTGCCGCTTCGCCAATGTTAATACCATCTCGTTGACTATCCCAGGGACGACAAGGATGAGCGGAGACTAATTCTAGGGCATTGAAACCGTATAGCGTGGTTTGACAGAGGCTGTCTATACCTCCTACCACGGCTGCTTCACACAGTCCCGCTTGGATATAACGATAAGCAGTAGCGAAAACTTTGGCACTGGAGGAACACGCTGTGGAGATGGTGAGACTTGGCCCTTCTAGGGTGAGATATTGACGAACAAAATCAGTGACGGCAAACAAGTTTTGGGTGTAACGGTACAAAAAACTGTCCGGTAATTTACCCGTGAGAGGGTCAGGTTGGCGATAAATTTGTTCAGTGTGTTGAACACCCGAGGTACTGGTGCCAATAAACACGCCCATTCGTGCGGCACCGTAACGAGTACGGGCTTGGGCTACGGCTTCTTGAAAATCATCTTGTTGTAATCCGACTTGGGCCAGACGATTGTTACGGCAGTCGAAATGAGCCAAGTTGCCGGTGATGGCCTCTTCCTCCAGTCCATCCACACGTCCAATCCAGGTGGTTAGCGGCGTGTCAGGAAAATCGCAGGGGCGTAAACCGCTGCGCGATTCTTGCAAAGCGGACCACGAGGCATTGATACCTCGTCCTAGCGCATTGACTAGACTATAAGCAGAAAGTTGTAGAGGGTGAATTGGCATAAGGAATATTATTTACGTTGACCTGAAAGATTTGACAACTAAAGATTTGACAACTTTTTTAAAGTTGTCAAATCTGGAGGAATATTATTTACGTTGACCTGAAAGATTTGACAACTAAAGATTTGACAACTT
>DZAL01000111.1:2164-6385 GCA_022729575.1 Thiomargarita sp. | reverse complement strand
AAGTTGTCAAATCTGGAGGAATATTATTTACGTTGACCTGAAAGATTTGACAACTTTTTTAAAGTTGTCAAATCTGGACCAAATCTGGACCAAATCTGGATGTTGAATTAACAGTGGGTTGTGCTATCACTAACGCCATCCCGAAACTGGCAACAGTGCCTATCGCAACGGTTTGCCCGATAGCTTTCAAGACTGGAATGGCAGATAGTCCAAGTGTACCAAAAACCGCTGCGGTTGACAACATACAGAGCAACACCGCATGTAGCGTGCGTTGGCGCGTAGCGAGGTCATCAGTCCGGCCGAAAAATAGACTGTAATCAATCCCTAATCCTAGGGTTAGGAGTAGCGAAATTAAATGAAATAAGGTCAATTTTTCGCCTGACCACAGTAATAATGTTATCGTCAGCCCGAGCGCCAATAACACGGGCCACAAGGTGGTTAGTGCTGCTCTCAGCGAGCGTAATCCTAACCACAAGATTAGCACCATGAAAATGATTCCCCACGCCACCCGTACTAAAGCGTCGTGGCGAAAACTAGCCACTAATTGATTCACTTCCGCTTTCAGGTCAAGATAGTACCGTTGTTTTTCAGCATGTTGAGCAAACCAATTGGCTAACTGTTGGGGGTCCTGGACACCAATGAGCGGTATCAGAGCCGTCCAACCTTGAGCGGTGTGAAACAAGAGACTAGAAATTCGTAAGCCTAAGACAGTATTCTCTAACTCTTTAAATTGTAACGGTGTTTTCTCCTTAGCGGCGGTAATTTCGGCTAGAAATGGTGTAAAGAGTCCCGGTTTAAAAGGTAAATCATTTAAGGCGGTCTCCAAGGCGGTGGACAGGGTCGTTTGGTCTGGTAAGAGTGCTTGTCGCTGTTGCTGAGTGCGGACGCTAGGTAAGTAATTGGCGGCCAAGTCAAAGCCGGTGATTACTCCTGCTTGTCGTAATTGCGTTAACTCAGTGGCTACCGTTTCGCTACGTTGCAGGGCTGTTTCCACGTCACTCGCGGTGATGACGACAATGTGATTGGGTTCAGCGGCACCTAATTCTAAGCGTAAAGTTTGGTCTAATTCGCGGGCTGCCGCAGGTACTGGGGTTAATTCAGCCAAATCATCTTGCCACACTGAAATCGGGAAAATGAATAAGGAGACAAAGGCTAATATTACCAATAAGGTTGCCCATTGGGCTAACCATCGCGGTGGTTGCAGTAATGACAGTAGCCAGCGAGGCAAACTCGTTTCTCGATATGAAGTCCTGTGGCAAGCTAATAAAGGAGGTAATACCCAGAGAGTGCAGACCGCTGCTGCCGCCAGTCCCACCATTCCAAATAGGCCCAGTTGTAACAGCCCGTTAAACTCGGTAGTCATCATGGCTAGATAACCTATACCCGTTGTCAATATGCTGAGAAGCAAGGTCTTTTGAATGCGTTGCACACTGTGTCGTGCGGTCTCCTGATTACTTAAGTGACTGAGCAGATGAATCGGGTAGTCGTCCGTAATGCCGAGTAAAGTGGTGCCGAACGCCAAAGTAATGCCGTGGATTTCTCCAAAAAGAAGACTGACGCTAGTAACACCTACGAAAATGGCAGATAACAGGGGAAGAATACTCAGTATCAAAAGCCAAACAGAACGGAATACCCATAAGAGTAGTCCAATGACCAGAAAACTGGCCACCAGGCTCAACAGTTGCACTTCAAAACGTACCGTATCGCGGGTGGCGAGAGCGAATAACGCAGTCCCACTCAGTAATAATTTTACTTGGGTTTCACCTTTGCAGGTCGCAAAAGTTTGCTGAATAGCAGCCACTAATGGTGCTTGAGCATCTAAATCAAAGCCCGAAGCAGGTGTTTCAAGGAGTAATAAGGCACGTTTGCCACTGGTAGAGAACCAGACTCCGTGACGCAGGTTAAGATGATGGGGTCCTTGCCAAAGGGATAACAGAGATAACCATTCGCCGGTGGGGTCGCTAGGTAAAAATTGTTTAGTCACAGTGGACAACGGGGAGCTGAGTTCCCGCAATCGTTGTTGCAGAGCTTGACGCAAGTGTTCCGCATTGAAATATTCTGGCGTAAGATGGGGATTTAATAGATAACGATAGGCAAACAACTGTTGTTGAGTAGTGTGATCAAGCATTTGTTCACCGTTAAGCACTTGAGTAAATAAACGAAGATTTGACAACTTTTGAAAAGTTGTCAAATCTGGAACTCGACGAAGATTTGACAACTTTTGGGAAGTTGTCAAATCTGGAACTTGAAGTTGCCGAAGTTGCTGGGCCAAACGTTTGCTCACGGTAGCCTGCGCCACGCTAGAATCTCCTTCCAAGGCGATAAAAATGAGTCGTGTGGCAGGACCGCTGCGCAATTGTTCTACTAATAATTGTTGAGTCGGCGTGTTAGTTTGTGGCAAAAACAGGGTTAAATCGGTGACGACGGGAGTTTGCGTGAAAGTCACCCAGGCGCAGACTAGCATGAGGAGTGCCCAGCCGAGAGGAAAGAGGAAACGTGTGTTATTGTTCATTTAGAGGGGTCATGGTCATTAAACTTTTATCACCGTTACTTTCATAGATTTCAAGGTGTTTAAGGTGCTTATGTTGTCCACGAAGAATAATCTGGCTAACGTATGGTTTTACCGTATCATCGCGTGGCAACAAGGTTAGTTGCCATTCCTTCAGGGTCCCGGTGAACTGCATTAGATAGTAGCGGTCAAGCGTGTCTATCTCTCCGGCCAAGGTGGCCCGCAAGGATTCCACAAAGATGCGTAATAAAGGATAGTCACCCAAACTTAACTCTCGTCGTCCTTCATTGGTAATAATGGTCAGTTGTTCTCCTCGAATGTCGTAACTTTCAGGTTGAGGAAAGGTGACTTGTTTTTGTAGGTGGTCAGGTGCATCATAGCGTAGGGTCCCTGTTATCAGCAACGGTTTGTCCAAGACTGATAACGTTTTTTCTTCAGTAAACCGTGTAGTAGAAGTATGGACGGTAGCCAGTATTCGTAATAATTGGATAATTTGCCCGTCAAGTGGTTTATCCAGGGCGAGTAGCGCTATTGGTGAAGTACATAATACTATTCCCAATGATAAAGGTAGCCACTGCCAGCTAAGATTTGACAACTTTTTGAAAGTTGTCAAATCTGGAACGGACTTAATCTTGCCAATAATCATAAAAATTAAACCAGTTATAAGGTGCATTTCGTAAATACTCTTCCAGCCTTGCGGCATAACGTTGCGTCCAATATTGAACATCCTCATATCGTTGTTGACGATTGATAACTACTTGTTCGGCAAATTTTTCAAAATAAATATCATAACGATTACCTCCTCGATATAATCCAAAAAATAAAATAACAGGCACTTTTAGAACTGCGGCTAACAACATCGGGCCTGCTGGGAAAGTGACCGTGCTACCTAGAAATTGGCAAGGAACCACTTTTTCACTTTCGGCGATTCTATCTCCCAAAATTCCGACCAATTCGCCTCGTGCTAAACTATCACTGACTTGAAGTAAAGCACCAGGATGACCTAAATTAATCACCGTCTCCGCAATGTTGGGATTGAGAGTTTCTAACATCTGCGTGATAAAGGGATTATGGTCTTTGTACATCAACACTTTTAACGTAAAATGTTGTTGAGTAACCGCGAGAGTACGCAATATTTCAAAACTACCCAAATGCGAACCTAACAGAATGCACCCTTGTTTTTTGTCAAATTGTTCCTGTACCAACGTGCCATGGTGAATGTTGACTTCAAATTGTTCAAATTGTCCTTTCAACAAAAATACTCGATCCAAAATAGTCGCTGCAAAACAGTGAACATGTTTGGCTAAGTGCCACCAATGAGGTTGACGATTGAGTACTCGTGGTAGATAAGATTGCGAGGCGCGACGTGGTCCAGTAGCCATCAGGAGAAAATAGAGAGTAATCAGATACAGAAACAGCCTCGCCGTCGGTCGTCCCAAATGCAAGGCAATCCAACAGATTAAGCGTACTGTCCACGGCGAACCGCGTTCATGTTCCTGAAACCAAGATTGGTTCATATTTGTCCTCTTGTAGAGTTAAAGTTAATTCTCCTTTCACCAAATTTTCCCCTTGCCAGGTACACCAAAATTTTACTTGCTGTTGGTCCGTTCCGGAGTTGACAACTTTCGAAAAGTTGTCAACTCTTTGTTCGACTCCAGAGTTGACAACTTTCGAAAAGTTGTCAACTCTTTGTTCGACTCCAGAGTTGACAA
>DZAL01000111.1:0-2064 GCA_022729575.1 Thiomargarita sp. | reverse complement strand
CTTTCGAAAAGTTGTCAACTCTTTGTTCGACTCCAGATTTGACAACTTTCGAAAAGTTGTCAAATCTTCGTTCAAATCTTAATTCGACCGATTGTCCAGGGGGCCAAGGCCGGAGAAATTTTACGGTCTGGATACCACTTACCCAGTAGTTACTTTGCCACTGTTGTACCAGGTCGATGATTTCCTCCAAAATGACTACCGCCGGGATGATGGGATGACCTGGAAAATGTCCTGCCAGACTCGGATGCTGCGGTGAAATAACTAATGAAGTTTCGTAGGTCATTTGGTTGTTGCTAACTCTTTCAGTAATTTAATTAATTCCTGTTGCGGCAATTTGCTAGTCTCATTACGAGGCAAACGCGATACTTTATATAGAGGTCGTGGTAGAAAAGTTGGGTCCAGGCGTTGCGCTAATTCAGCTAAAATCGTGGCTTCATCCTGTGTCGGTGCTACGACCAAAGCGATCAAGCGAGTTATCTGCTCCTCGTGTTCCGCCGGCATAATAAATATCCCGTCTGCTACACCTGCAATCTCATTTAATTGACGATTCAAGTCGCTTAAGGAAGCACGTTTGCCAGCGATATTAATGAGATCATGTTGTCGTCCTAATAATCTAAAGTGTCGGTCATCGTCAATGGCAATCACATCTTGGAGTGGGACTGATTCAAATAAGTGGTCACCATGCACATAACAACCGTTTGTCTCGTCCTGAGAGAGCCAAAAATCGTCATATAATTGCCATTGGTCACTTTCTAACGGATGTCGACTGGCGAGTGAACCGGCTTCGGTACAGCCATAAATTTCCCACACGGGTGCGGCAAAAACCGTTTCCGCTTGGGCGGCCAGAGAACGTGATAACGGGGCCGTAGCCGAAATAATCATGGTGAGTGCGGGCCAGGACAGGTTCGATTGAACACAGGCTTTGAGGTGAATGGGGGTGGTAATCAATAGGCGTGGTGGAGGTACTGCCATTAAGGTTTGGCTAATATCTTGCGGAAAAAAAGGACGTGAGTTATGAATACGTAGTCCCATCACCAACGGTAATAAAATGGAAGTTTCCAAACCATACATGTGTTGCGGTGGAACGGTAGCCACTATACTGGTGGGTTGAGGAAACTGAAAGCGTTGTTGAGCCAGCCGGGCTCCGGTCACTAAACTGTGCCAAGTTTTAGGATGAGGACAAGGTCGTCCTGTACTACCCGAGGTAAAGACAATGACGGCAGTCTGCGCGGTGGCAATTTCTGGTATGGTACGGTCGAGCGTACCCGTACCTGAGACCGCTATCAAATGTTGAGGTAACGGTAGGTCTATTATAGGATGGTCAGTAAGGCAATAACTATCTGGGTAATCGGCCGCGATTTTTTGTATTTCACTGCTGAGGCGATAAGCGGGCAATAAGTTAGTTTGTTCACGCCATAAAATCGCGGCAAACGCGACCATGAATAGGTAACGGTCTTCACAGAGATTGAAGGCGTAACGATGGGCTGGTAACTCGGTAGCGACCTGTCGCACTTGTGCCAGAAATATTTCGTGGCTAATAGGTTGTCCTTGCCACCAGGCTATTATAGATGTCTCAGTTGGAGGCAACCCGAGAAGAGGCAGAGTCGTTTTAGAAATCATGCTATTCCTTGACCAGAGTTATTATTTGACGCGATTCTTCTCAATATGTTGGCTTAAGCTCCGTAAGGAGGCAAAGATACTGATATTGTCTTTACCATCGGCTCGTAACTGAAAACCATAGCGTCGTGAGATAGCCAGTGCAATTTCCAAGGCATCAATGGAATCGAGTCGTAATCCTTCTCGAAACAAAGCTGCTTCGGGGTCGATCTCTTCTGCTTTGATGTCTTCCAAATGGACGGCATCAATAATCAGTTGGGCAACTTCTAATTCTAAAGGTGATGAGGTTGGCATGTAATATTCTCGAATTATTTATGGAAGAAAACTGTACATAGATAGTTGTCCCTTCGGCAATTACTAGGTTTCCTAAACCTCGAAGGTTTAGGAAACTTTGACCTTTTCGGCAATTACTAGGTTTCCTAAACCTCGAAGGTTTAGGAAACCTTG
>DZAL01000110.1 GCA_022729575.1 Thiomargarita sp. | reverse complement strand
CTCCAAATAACTATTTTTATCCCTTTTGAACAGGGATTGCAATTTTTAGGTATTAAGTTAATCACCAATACCTGGAGAAAACCTAATGAAAGCACCATCCGAAGTAATGATTCCCCAACCCGAGGTCTATCGTTTCCGATTGGCCCCGTTGGTCGAACAAGAAATAGCCAATCACCCTCTCTATCTTGACCAACACACTCAAACCGAGTGGCTGGAATACCTGCTGGCCGAAATGATGGAACACCTGCCGCTCAAACAGTTTATGGCACGTTCGGACGAACAACTCAAGACACGTATTGGCCGCTTGATGGCCCTGAAACTGGTGTTTGGCCTGTTAAAAGATTTCACCCCCACCCAGATAAATACCTTTGAAGAATGTTTGGTAAGGAGATAATTTTTCATGGCTTATCTACTCGATACTAATGTTCTCTCCGCTTTATTACGAGAGAATGAGAAGGTTTGGCAAACCGCCCAGGCTATGGAATGGGCCGACCAAGAACTCTTTATCAGTACCATCAGTTATTACGAAATTAAACGTGGCTTGTTAGCCAACCAAGCCACGACACGAATGGAACGATTTGACCATCTTCGCCGGAAGTACACCATGTTAGGAACTGATAATGAAGCCGTGCTGGATGAGGCTGCCGCCATTTATGCTGAGTTAAAGCAGCGCGGCGAATTACTGCCCGATGCCGATATTTTCATTGCCGCGGTGGCACGAGTGCATGGCTTGATACTGGTCACGGACGATAATCACTTTAACCGAATCTCGGGTTTGCAATTGGAAAATTGGGTGAGAGATTAGCGAGCGTAGCGAGCGTAGGGTGCGTTAGCGATAGCGTAACGCACCTCCTTCGGTTAAACCACCCACCTGTTAAACCACCCCTAAGCCTTCCTGGGTAAGGAGGGGGAGTCACCAGCCCGCGGTCTCACTGCCTTACTGAGATGGGGGTGGTTCACGGGCGGGCTGGGAGGCTGGCCCGAGAGTGTCTGAATCAGGATTGGCAGGATTAGAGAATTGGCAGAATGGAGTGGGGTTCATTCGGTTAATTCTCTCGTGCTGACAATTCTGAGTCAGACAACTGCGGTGCCAGAGTCAGCGAGCGTAGGGTGCGTTAGCGATAGCAAGCGTAGGGTGCGTTAGGCGCGTCGGTTTGCGCCGTAACGCACCTCCTTCGGTTATCCCTCCCGGTTAAACCACCCCCTAACCGCTTCTTGAAAAAGGCGGGGCGGGGGTGGTTAACTTTCACTTTTATCCCTGGCAATGGTAAAATATTGCAGGGGATTTTGGTTTGTGCTAGACTTAAGTTATCAACTTCTTAATCACTAATGGAAACTACTATGCACACTCAAATTACCTTAGATGACTAACTTCTCCAACAGGCGATTGACTTAACGGGCCTAACCAGTCCACAAGACATTATCGAAGTCGTCTTACGTGAGTTCCTCATTCGCAAACAATCAGACCCTCTCGCTAAAGCCTTTGGTCAATATCACTGGGAAGGAGATTTAGACACGATGCGGAGCGACAAATGTTATTAGTGGACAGTTCCGTATGGATTGATTTTTTCAATGGTAAAGTCACACTACAAACCCTCTACTTGCGTGACGAGGTGAAACGTCATGAAATTTTGCTAGGAGACTTGATATTATGTGAAGTTCTACAAGGATTTCGCTCGGACTCCGAGTTTCTGAAGGCACGTCAATTACTCTTAAGTTTTCCTTGCCAGAATATAAGTGGACCAGTGCTGGCATTACAAACGGCGCAAAACTATCGCTATTTACGTACCAAAGGTGTCACTGTGCGCAAAACGATTGATATGATGATAGCGACCTTTATGGAAGAAATTGACAATGTCTCCGAAATGAAGGCCAATCAATTAAGGAACTTGATTATCCAGGTTAAACCAACTATACTTTTATTGGAACCGACTGTAGGTCACTTAGCGGATGCCTACTTAACTAATCAGGTATTACCACCAAAGGCTTTTCTGATGCACAGCAGATTGCGGTGGCCACCGTAAACGAACTCGATTACATAGTCAGTTGGAATCTGCGGCATATCGCTAATGTGCATCGTCAAACCAGAGTCAACGCCATTAATTGGTTAAACGGTTACACTAAACCACTGCAAATGATAACGCCTATAGAGGTAAGCTATGATAACTTTGAAACTGGATAAATCGCTGCTCGAAGTATTTGAATGGCGCGAAAAATCGCAAACGGCTTGTGAAGGAATGTCCACCGCCGAACGGATGAATTATATTCATCAAAAAGCACAAGCGTTCATGCAGCGACATCATCTGAATTTGGTCACGATGGACTCTCGTAGCAGAAGCAATCATTATTCAACGAAGCCCGTGTAGGGTGGGCAAACGACCTTTTGTTGGCCCACCAGTTTGGGGTTAAACTGGCAAACTGCTTGGTAGTCAACCACCTCTAACCCTTCCTGGGTAAGGAGCGGGACTCACTAGCCCGCGGTCTCACTGACTTACGGGGGTGGGGGTGGGGGTGGTTAAATTCTGTTATCCCTTGCAATAGTAAAATATTGCAGGGGATTTTTGTTTGTGCTCGACTTAAAACTAGATAGATTCGATTGAAAAACCACCATTTCTAAACTTAAAGGGGTTCCCATGAAAACCATCACTATCCCCAACCGTGAATATCTCCAAATGCAACAAACAGTTGAACATTTGCAACAACAACTGAAGCTCTTACAGGACCAATTAAAATGGTATCTGGCTTCTCCGCAAATTGAACCACAACCAATGGCGCCCCTCGCCAACTTTAATCAACCCGTCTCCATTAAACGAGGTTCGGCGAAAGCTATCATTACCTACCTGGCGGAGGATTTCACCGCACCTTTATTATCAGACTTTCAGGATTATATGTCATTATGAAAATTCTATTGGACACTCATATTTTACTGTGGCATTTAACGGATAATCCGAAACTCAGTCACACCAATAGTCAACTGATTGAAGACCCACAACATCAGAAATTTTTTAGTATGGCCAGTCGGTGGGAAATCGCCATCAAATCGAGTCTAGGTAAACTTCAGATTCAGCAACCCCTCGACATGATTGTTCCACAGGAAGTTATCATTCTGGATATTAGACTCCACCATGTGAAACTGGTACAAGAACTGCCATTTCATCATCGTGACCCTTTTGACCGTTTGTTGATTGCACAAGCTATCTCTGAACAACTGGTAATAATGACTGATGATGAGTGGTTTGGGAATTATCCGGTGGAACTCATTCGGTAGCCTGCGTCAATGCCATTAAGTTAAGGAAGATTCGAGGACTGGCAGTCCTTTAAGGACTGCTAGTCCTGACCCTCGGGTTATCAAGCAAATCCTTAACTCAATGGCAGTGTGGGTAAGGCGGGGGACTCACTAGCCCGCTTTCTCTCCGCTTTACTGAGGTGGGGGTGGTTCAAGGGCGGGCTGGGAGTCTGGCCCGAGGTTGTCTGAATCAGAATTTTAGAATTTTCAGAATGGTATTTCATTGCTATTCTGAAAATTCTTTAATTCGGCTAATTCTGACATTGACTCTTGACTTTATAGTAAAACTCACCTAATTTTATACCATGGAGGCAGTGACGAAGTAGGGATAACACCCCTTCGAGGGGTGTTATCCCTCGGACTTATCTGTATAAAAATAGTGAATATCACTATAACTCTGTTATCCTCTCAACTTCTTTTATCATCATAACTTTGAAGGAGTAAAAAAATGCTTAATTCCACCCTGGTTTCTCAAATTCAACAAGCCTCGGTTGCCGAACGGCTACACTGGATGGAACTAATCCTACAATCACTCAAACCCGAGATAGCACCCAAATTGACGGTCAAACCACTCTCCCCAAAACGGTTCACGGTACGAACCTTCAGTCTGGGTCAAGAAGTCTCGGTACAACGTGACCAACTCTATCTGGAACGAGGCTTATGAAGAAACTGTTGGCGATTGACACCAACTTGTTAGTTTATTCACCTCATCTCGAAGCTAAATATCACCAGCCCGCCAGACTTTGGCTGGAACGGGTAATGAATGAACGAGATGAGAATGGCAACCTATCGGTCTGTTTGCCGGCACCAGTCTTGATGGAGTTTATGAATGTGATTACTTGGCAACCATTAAAACAGCCGTTGTCGTTGGCGGAAACCAAATGTATAGTTCAAAATTATGTTGACACGGGTATTAGCGAGCGTAGGGTGCGTTAGCGATAGCGTAACGCACCATTTCGGGATACCAAAAGGTGCGTTACGGCGCAAACAGACGCGCCTAACGCACCCTACCTGGCTAAATCAGAGAAACGAACCTCTCTTAAATTTTTAGTGAAACGTTGCCAACGTTTATTCTTTTTAGTCATAGTACCTGTAGTTAATGGTGTACTTAAAGTGCTTCAATTGCCTCGTCCCCCGCGGGCTACCAGTCAACATTGCAATTCTCCAAAAGGTTAGGGGAAGATTGAGTTTGGTTGTGAGGGTGTTATGTTACCATGTTGTTGGTAAAAAAGAAACCGAGTTTTTGAAAAAACTCGGTTTCTAGGTAGGGTGCGTCCCACGCACCATTTCGCAGGTTAGAACGAGAGAAGATGCGTGGGACGCACCCTGCGCGGGTTACGTCGAAAACGGTTAACTGGTTGCCATTAGTAATGCCCGAAAACCAGCTTGTTGAAAATGTTTATCCGTAGTTAACGCCTCTGTTAAACCTCGTTCCTGCATGACCACAAAGGAGATACAGTCAATCAATCCCCATTCTTTATCCGGTCGTGAACAAAAGAGTTGAAAGGCTTTTTGATAAAGACGTTCCGATAGTGGAACGATTTCTAGTTGTGGGTCCGCTTCCAACGTTTGGAGTAATTGTCTGGCCACCTGGCGGTAACGCCATTTACTTAAAGAATTACCTATTTCGACAATAATGGCACGAGTCGTGACCAGTGGCGTAGCGTTTCGTTTCAGTTGTGTTGCTATGGTTAAGGCTGGTTGATGATAAACGTCGGTTTTAATAGACAAAGCCAGCACCAAGGCGGTATCCAGAAAGACGGCGGTAGGCTTCATAGTGGGTCAGCAGAGGTACTCGTCGGTGGATAAAGTTCTTCTTTATAACGTACTGACCAATCGCGGTCACCTTCTAGGTTAAGGTTAGCGGCCAGGTCTAAAAAAGAGGGCGGCGCAGTGGTAGTTAAGACGGTTTCAATCGTGAGTTGAACACGAGTATTAACCGGCAGGGTCGGAAGTTCATCGGGGTAGAAGGCTTGACCGTCAAACGTGGCTGATAAAGTCAACATTGAAGTTCTCCAAAGGGTTAGATGATGATTACAAGGGTATCAGTTTACCACATCGCAGGCAAAAAAGAAACCGAGTTTTTTGAAAAAACTCGGTTTCTAAGAGGCTACTTCTTCCGCACCGTCACCCCAATGCCATTATCCACCGTTGCCGTGTGATGGTTATACACCACCACGCCGCTGTCTTGGAGGCGATACCCAAAGCTAATACTCAAGCATCCTCTGGCATCAAAGGGGCCTTCAAAGAGGATAAACTCTTGGGCTTCGCCGGATTTCAGCAGGACGTTTTTGTATAGAAACGCTGGGATGCTGGACGGGGTTTTGGCACCTTCCCAAGTGACATAGTTTTTGGGCAAACTTTCCATCACGTAAAACGGTACGGCTTCAGGGTTGGCCACTTGGGTAGGGCAAGTGGTGTCATTGAGGTCGTCTCCAGACGGGGTGTATTCGCCAAAGGCAAAAATGTCAGCGGATTTGCCGTCGTGTTTCGGGTCGGGAATGATGATGCCTTTGAGGGTCACCGGTTCGGCATCTTCACCGTGTTCCAGATGGTCTTGGAAGGTGATGAGATTTTTGAACGGGCCGCCATTGATTGAAATCCCGCCACTGAGAATGGCTTGAGTGTCAGTCAGGTTACCCGCCGGGTCGAAGGCAAAGGTGTCGCTTTCTATCGCACCTAATTCAGGTAAATCAATCTTGGTAAAGTCTATCGCCCGCAGGGTGTGTTTAAGCATGTAGAGGTCGGTATAGACAGCGACAGGAGTATCCACTTTCGGGCTGGTGGTCGGGCTGGTCGAGGTGGAAACGTCTCCCACTTGGTTGCGGTTAGACAGGGCAACTGTCGAGTTCAAAATTGAGAAAGGTGCATAGAATGCGCATTACGCGGACTTCTTTTAGCGGTTACTTCATATCCCAACTGACTCATTACTTGTAGAAAAGTTCTCAGGGTCATTTCTTCTTGAGACGGCCCTTCCATCGCGGTAATCCTGTGATTAGGTAACAACGTGGTCAGCAATTCACTCACAGCGTTATCATCTCTTTGAGAGAGTGCTATCAGCAATTCTGATAGCAAAAATTCATGGTAGCCTTGTTCAAAAGTTTTCTGGCGTTTAGGATTAGCCATGATTCGGTCAAAAGTGTTGTTAGGTGTCATAGTAAGTACCTTCAGTTAGAGGTATTTCATACTGCGCTTTGCAAGCTAAAGCCTTTCTTTTTTCTGGAACTGGGAGTTTATCTTGTTGTTTCTCAAAGGCATTGGTTACGATAATTTTATGGCCTTTGAAGAAAAAACATGAAAGTCTATCCGGTTGAAGCTTAAAAGCATAAATACCATCACCCTCGTTTCTAAATTTAGTAGTCCCTCCAAGATAATGGAGGTCTTGGTAATTCATGCCAATCAATGGTGAGATTAACACCCAGGGGCTGGCGGTCCTAAATTTGGCAAGTGCTAGGTTTCCTAAGCCTTCGAGGCTTAGGAAACCTTAGATTCAGTATAACTCTTTGAATTTTAAGACCTCCATTAATTTGAAGGGACTACCCTAAATTTGGTAGTCCCTACCAGCCAATGGAGGTATTAAAAATCAAGGGGTTATCAAAGACCAAGAGTTGCCTCTATCGGTAACGATTTTAGGTGTGAATAATGGTTAGGATATTAGTTGAAACTGAGAATGTCAAGAGGTACTCAAACAGAAACCGAGTTTTTTCCAAAAACTCGGTTTCTAAGAGGCTATTTCTTCCGCACTGTCACCCCAATACTATTATCAACCGTCGCCGTGTGATGATTATACACCACCACACCGCGGTCTTGGAGGTGATAGCCAAAGCTAATACTCAAGCAGCCTCTGGCATCAAAGGGGCTACCAAAAGATTTGCAATTTGGTTAAATTCGTAGTAAACTTAAGACTGGGTAAACTTCACCGTAAGAAATAACCAGAATGATGGTTCACATAACAACTATTTTTGGATTAAATTTTGAGTTGACTTCAATCTAGCGAGAATACCATGACAGCTATCAAATTAACCAAATCAAGTACCGTCCCAATACCTTCTAAAATAATTCCTAAGCCAGAACAATGGTTGTGGCAAAATCCACAGGCATTAGCGTCGGTACTCAAGGGCATTCATCAAGTGGCTGAAGGAAACGTGCAAGAATTAGGTAGTTTTGGTCAATATGCCAACTTGGAAATTGATGATTAAGGATGAGGAGTAATAGACAAAACAGTTAGTTGGCCTGGTTGCGGGCCATAACACCAAAAAATTCTGAAAGCGGCTGGAGTCTGGTTTTCTACATAAGATTCAAAGAGTTCTTGTCCGAGAGGGCCTTTGAGAGATTTATATTTATGAGTATTAAGACTAGGATGCCGTAAATTAATTTCCATCAAGCCCAACGTTTTTAGAATTTTACGATATTTCTTAACATCGGTACGTTCAAGCATTTCTAACTGTTGTTTTGCTTCTGTGGTGAATAGGATTTTCATTGTTAAGGTCCGTCATGTTGAACACGAATCTATAAATTGAGTCGTTTAACTGATTCATGGTGGTCGATGAATAGATTCAGTTTCATTATTCTATCACAAGGTCTGTAAACTAAGAAACCGAGTGTTTTTCCAAACACTCGGTTTCTATTCCCTCACCGTTCAACCGCCACGTCACCTACTTCTTCCGCACCGTCACCCCAATGCCATTATCCACCGTCGCGGTATGATGATTATACACCACCACGCCACGATTGATGATTACAAGGGTATCATTTTACCACATTGCAGGCCAAAAAGAAACCGAGTTTTTTGGAAAAAACTCGGTTTCTAGGTAGGGTGCGTCCCACGCACCATTTTGCAAGTTAGAATGAGAGAAGGTGCGTAGGACGCACCCTACGCGGGCTGATATTATCCTGCCATCCAATCTATTTACAAGAACTGGGCAAAAATTTCTGTGGTATCCCATTCGGATAAGCCGCACTACAACTCCAAGTCTTCTTGTTTGGATAATAAATTAACCGAACCGTCTTGCCAACCAAAACCCTATCCTCCCAATTCATGGATGCCTCAAAGTAAAATTCTTTAGGGTTGGACACGAGACTGGCAACATACTTACCTGAAGTTTTCTTCGTCAGAAGACCTATCGCGGGCGGAAATTCGCCCTTAGCTGCCAGATATTCTTCCGCAGGCTTTTTCAGTCCACTTAACAACTCGATTGCTTCAGACACTTTGCCGCGTGTCAAGAAATCGGTATGGGCGTTTATCATTCCCCAGGCGGCTAAACAGAACATCACTGCCATTAGAGTACTGGTGCCTATTACACCTGTTAGAGACCCATACGGTGTGTCATTTTTGCCAGGGGAGACTCTTACCTCTATCGTATGGACAAAATTTTGATGCAAGCAGAGTAGATTTTGAATAACATATAAGGTGAACCTGGCGGCTGCGGCTAGATGAATGGATGATAAATTAGCGGTTACGATGGGTCTCAATAAACTCTTGGACAACATCAATATTATAATCACCATCGTGGCGGCGATGATGGGGTAGAGCATGACGATGATGGGGTAGAGCATAATGAGTAATAGCATAATGAGTAATAATTTAACCGACCGAAACTCACAAAGAATCCGTGACAGTTCTGCCCGACTGCCATCCGCATCTACAATTTTTATGGCGAGTAAGCGTCGTCCAATGGTTTGGCCATGATGATAGAGTAGCACCAGGTTGGTCATGAGAACACCTATAAGAATCAATACGCTCACTCTTACATAAATATCCGCCATTTCTACGGAGACTAACTTCTGGGAGAGAAAGGAACTGAAGAATGCCCAGGAAATAATGGGTACTACCACAGTAAAGGCATCTACCATGACGGCACGAAAACGTGTACCAGATTTTGCCCGTTTAATCTCTGTGGTGTGTCTAGTTGCGTCGGTAAGAGATACGCTAGATGCTCGTTGAGGAGTAACCTGAGATTTATCCCTGTCAGGGGGAGACACGGGTGTCTGTTCAACAACGACGTTCTCTCTTCGGCGGTGATGGTGCGATTGGTGTGGATGGTTTGACTGGTTGCCATTGAGAGTCATAAGTAGCGCGTGTTTCAGGCTTAGATAACTTCTCATAAGCTTCCTTGATTTCATTCATTCGCGCTTGGGCCGCCGTTTTAATCTCGGCGGTGGATGCTAGTTTCTTGACTAACAAAGTGGCATAGTGGTTGTGTGGCCCAAGGTTAGGTTTGGCATCATAAGTGGTGCGTGTGTCCGCATGAGACAACATGGTAAAAGCCGTTTTTATGTCATTACCCTTAGTCTTGGCGGCCCGTTTAATCTCCTCAAGATTAGCAGAGTGGCTGATGCCAAGGATTTTATAATAATCTGGTAGCGGTCGATGAGGAGAAATTTGAGACTTATCCCTGTCAGGGGGAGACACGGATTTCTGTTCAGCAACGACGTTCTCTCTCTTTGGCGGTGACGATGCAACTGGTGTGGATGGTTTGACTGGTTGCCATTGAGAGTCATAAGTAGCGCGTGTTTCAGGCTTAGATAGGTTCTCAAAAGCCTCCTTGATTTCATTCATTCGCGCTTGGTTCGCAACTTCAATTTGGGCGAGATTAGCTTCTCGACTCACGGCCAGAGTGTCATAATGGTTGGGTGGCCCAGGGTTAAGTTTGACATCATAAGCGGTGCGTGTTTCCGCATAAGACAAATTGGCGTTATAAGCGAGGCGTGTTTCCGCATGAGATAAAACGGTAAAAGCTGTTTTTATTTCATTAGCCTTAATCTGGGCCGCCGAGTTAATGTCCTGAAGGTCAGCCGCGTGGCTGATACCAAGGATTTTATAATAATCTGGTGGCGGTCGTTGAGGAGAAACCTGAGAGTTATCCCTATTAGGGAGAGACACCGAATTCTGTTCGATAACCACGTCATTCCTCTGAGGAGGGATGATTATCAACGGTGAGTGCAGTATCGGCGATGTGGCCGCTTGCCCTTGAGAGTCATAAGAAGCGGCGCGTGTTTTAGACTTAGATAGCTTATAAGCCTCCTTTCTTGCCTTTATTTCCTGCGTTCTCGCTTGGGCCGCCGCTGTCTCTTCTATTCCTCTCATCAGACGAAAATAAAGAAAATAAAAGATGAAGCTGAATATTAACAGGACTAAACCAAACCCCATTTGGCTAAATCCTTGTTTCAAACTCAGAGAAGAATTATGCTGGAGAATATAGAAGTTACTTGCCAGGTTTTTGATGTGTTCCCGTATCTCCTCCCATTCTCCTTTCTTCATTACTCCAGATAATTCGACGCTACGAATTAGTTTATCTCTTTCTCTAACGAGAAATTGTAACAGTTCTGCTTCAGACGTTGCTTCAGACATTGCATTGAGTTGACGGGCAACGTCGAAAAGTTCTTCATCATGGGTCTCCAATAATAAGTTAACCGTATCATTTTCAGTGGATTCAGCGGATTCGATAGGTATATACAACTCAGATAGTTCAGATGGTTCTCCATCTTTTTTGCGCGTTACCGTGACGGCGTTAAGCAGGTTAATTTTAGCGTCAGTGAGTACCACCCACTCTTTAGATTTGTCTGAATTTACATAGTCTGCTACCGTTATACGTGTCGGTTCTGAGTTTTTCCAACCCTTATAGACTACCCCTGCACCATCGAAAAGAAAAATCAAAGAGGACAGAAAAAGAATCCCTATTAACTTTGACATAGAGGTTCTCCCCATTGGTCGAGTGTCATCGAGACAGTGTTAGCTGGCTTGAACGATTTGGGTAAGTGGATAGTCAGATTTCCAGAATTAACTTCAGAGATTTCATGTAAGGCTTCCATCAGGACCGTTCTCCTTAAAGTTAGTGATTAAGACCGTTGAATTTTTGAAAGTGGGTAAGATTTGACCACTTTTAAGTTATTAAATCTTTATGCTCACCCACATTTCAGGACTACCAAGCTATCCCTTTGATTTGGGAATATCCTCAACCCAAAGTAACCGATTACCATACGGGCCCGTTTTAAGTGTCTCATAAAATTTTAAATCAGCCGTGACCATTTGCCCGTCTATCGCGATGGCTAAACTGAGGTAAAGGCAATCGTAGAGACTGCGGTAGGTTTCGTTGGCAATGGCAAAAGCTCTTGGAAACAATGGTTCATCTGGATGCCAGTGGAGTGAAACCTTTTGCACGTCGGTTATCATCAGTTCACTGAGTTCCACAGTAATATCGCGGCGACGTAACTTTTTTACAGACCACATTCCCAAATTCCAAGAGAAATAAATTCGGCACATGCAAACTATATCTGGGGTTGAGTAAGCGTAACGCCTCATTTTTGTGTATTTCGGGCAGAAACCATTTAATGGCTACGTTAGCATCGACAATTAGAGTTTTCACCAGCCACGGTCCTCCCGAATCAGTTCCACACTATCGCTGAAAGTGCGCCCGGAACGTTCCAACTGCTCACGAATTTTATGCACCTCGGCCCAAGGGTCTTCGGTGGTGGCCATTGCCAGTTTCTCTTCCACAGGCAACACAATCACTTCCACCTGCTTAGAAAAGTTGATTGGCAAATGAACCGTGATACTATTGTCATGTACTTCATGTATTTCACGTAAGGCTTCCATCATAAGGATAGTCCTCCTAAATGGGTAGTTAAGGGGTTGATTCAATGATGACAAGAGAATTAAGTGGGTTCATCAGAATCAAGCCCATTATTCCACTTGAGTTTAGGAATGTCAAGAGGGGGTTGGGAAATGCCCAGAAAACAAAGAAACCGAGGTTTTTCCAAAAACTCGGTTTCTATTCTCTTACTTACGAAAAAACCAGATGGAACCGGTTAATCGGTTTCTATTCTCTTACTTACGAAAAGACCAGATGGAACCGGTTAACAAGAGTAAACCAATTCCCACCCATATCAATCCCATTACAATATTCTCAGATAAATTGGCATTATGTTCGAGGATATAGAAGTGAGGGGCAAGGTTTTCGATGTGTTTCCGGATCTCTGTTTTACCTATCTTCAGACTGTCTGAACCCGTCACTCGTCCTGATAATTCGACGCTACGAATTAGTTTATCGCGATTTTCTAGCAAAAATTGTAACTGCTTTGCCTCAGGCATTGCCAAGAATTGACGGGCAACATTGAGAATTTCTGCATCGTTGGTATCCAATAATAAGCTAATCGTATCGTTTCGAGTGAGTGTAGCAGACTTGATAGGTATGTACAGCCTAGAAAGCCCTGTAGATACTTCTTCTTTTTTGCCCGTTACAGTAACAGCCTCGAGCAAGCTAATTTTCGCATCAGTGAGTGTTACCCACACTTTAGACTGGTCTGAGTTTAGGTAATCTGCTACCGTTGTGCGTGTTGGTCCTGGGTATTGTTTCCAATCCCTATAGACTTGATCAGCACTGGCGACAATTACAAACAAGGATACCAGTAAACCACCAATTTTTTTTAGCATAGCAGTTCCTCCAATGGGTCTAGTGTCATCAAATCAGTCTTAGCTGACTTGGGTTCTTGTTCAAACACTTCACGCCGTTGGCCACCGTCACTACAGGGACGACCAGACTGCGCCAACTGTTCGCGAAGTGGCTTAATCTTTGTGGCTTAATCTTTTTCCACCAGGGTGCTGTGGGTGGCACGGTCATGGTGGCTAGTTTTCCCAACGGGCGCATCCTCGCCCCTACCTGTGGAAGCGAACGCGAGCTAGGTAAGTAAGTAGCAATCTTTCCAAAATTAACTTCAGGTCTGTCACGTAAGGTTTCCATGAATGAAAGTCCTCCTAAGTTTGAAGTTAAGGGATTGACTCAAGATAATATACTTGAAAGATTTAGGATTAAGCCCGTTAATCGACAAGTCATCCTTCGTCAAGGAGTTTAATAACGATAAAAAAGCCTGTTTCGGTTTTTCAAGCTAAAGTTATTACTTAAATTATGGGTGTAGCCTGAGTTAAACCCACGCTGACTCCATAATAATAAGGCCAGTTCTTCAAAATTTCAGCCCCAGTCAAACTGACAATCACTAGCAGTCTCACTGGGGGGGGGTCAATTCAAGCCCGTGACTCCTAACTGAGTCAGCGGTAGCCCCAGTCAAACTGACAATCACTAGCAGTTTCACTGAGGGTCATTTCCAAAACCTTGAAAATTGACCTGAAAATTATCCATAACCTTTATCCAACTCTATCTGCATACCAAACTCATTATGAAAACTCTTCTACAGATTGATTTGTTATTAGGGCCGATTGGAATTTCACATAATGTCTCTTGAACAACGAGTAAAAAACTTGATAGTCAAGTATCATCTATCAAAACACCAAATTCCTACTCTATTAGCATATCATCTGGTTAAAAGGTCTTTATACCTCTTGAGTTTGGTAATGTCAAGAGGGTTTCAAAAAAATTTAATTATTTGTTGATTGTGGAATATCTTCGACCCAAAGTAAGCGATTAGCATAAGGACCTGTTTTAAGAGACTCATAAAATTTCAAATCAGCCGTGACCATTTGCCCATCTATCGCGATGGCTAAACTGAGGTAAAGACCGTCGTAGAGACTGCGGCCCGTTTTATTAGCAATGGCGAATGCGCTTGGAAACAATGGTTCATCTGGATGCCATTCCAACTTAGCCGTTCGCAACTTATTTATCATAAAATCACTCTCGGCCACGCTAATCTCCCCACGGCGTAATTTCTTACAAATGAAATTACCACATTCCAATAGAAATAAAGCTGGCACCTGCAAGCGATAAGTCGGCTTACGCAAGCGCAAAGCTGCTTCACTGTGTATCTCCAGCATAAACCACTTAATGGCAACACTGGCATCAACGACGTAAGTATTCACCAGCCGCGGTCCTCCCTAATCAGTTCGGCACTGTCACTAAAAGTCCGGCCAGAACGTGCCAGTTCTTCACGAAATTTATCGATACTGTCCCAAAATTCTTCATGGTTGATGGCAGGTTTATCTGCCATAGGTAACACAATCACTTCAACCTGCTTAGAAAACTGGTTTGGCAAGTGGACAGTAATACTATTTGAGTGTACTTCATGTATTTCACGTAGGGCTTCCATAAGGGAAAGTTCTCCTAAGTTTATGGTTAAGGGATTGAATCAAGATGACACCGTGTTAAAAATGAATTTCTGAATTTAAACCATTTAATCGACCAGTCATCTTCGTCAAGACCTTTATACCTCTTGAGTTTGGTAATGTCAAGAGGGTTTTGAAAACAATTTTGGTTGAATAACCAAAAACCATTGGTTATAATGATACCATCGTCATATCCAGTGAAATTTTAAAACAAACTTTAGAATGGACCAGCAACGGTAAGAATTCCCGTTTTTTTCCCACGCTACCCATTATAATAAGGCTAGTTATTCAATTTTTCCACCCAGTGAAACTGACAATGACTAGCAGTCTCACTTGGGGTCAGACCAAGCCCATGATTCGGTCGGCAACATCCCCAGTCAAACTGACAATGACTAGCAGTTTCACTGGGGGGTCACGGTCACTTCAATAGAGTCGATAAATTATCTAAAACATTGATAAAGTTGAGGACTTGATGGTAACTTTATCCGCAGTTTTCACCTAACTATATTCTTACACCAAATTCATCATGATGAAACAACTCCATAAAAATCTTCGCGCTTTGCGAAAATTTCGTGGCTTGAAACAAAAAGCCATGGCAGATAGGTTGAAATTGTCAGACCATGCCTATGCTAATATTGAAACCGGAAAAACCGACATTCAATTGTCGCGTTTAGAAGAAATTGCCCAAATATTGGGAGTGGAGGTGGTGGATTTATTTAAATCAGATCAAGATTCCCTGTTGAGATCGGCGGTTTCGAGTTCTCATATCGCTAGTCATAATCATGCGGCTAATTATGTTCATCAAATAAATTCCTTGTGTACTACCCTCCCAAGTCTGGAACAGGAATTGGCAACGATTCGGGGGGTGTTGGAGGAGAAAAATAAAGAGAATGCTTATTTGAAAGAGATGATTAAATGGATGAAGCAGAAGGTTTAGGGGGGGAGTTTCAAGGTAGAGTTTTCACCCCGTTACCACGCGGTGCGAGGCAACGCGGTGCGATTATCTTAATCTTTCAGCCTGCGCTTCTTCAAGGGCATCAAGTTTCTCTAACAAAGCCAATCCCTCCGCTGGATTGCCTTGTGTAGCCCGTGCTAAAAAACGCAAATAGCCATCAAATTCAACGAGTGCCCTGGTCGAAAGGTCTTCCATTAACTGCGCCACACTTAACTGACGCTGTGTGGCTACCAGGGTTAAACGTTCATACTTATCCTCATGAAGGTGAATAGTTAAGGCAGTCATCATTAATTCTCCTGAAGTAACTGTTTAGGTTCAATAATCTGTAGTTGTGGGAAACGCAATTGCGCGTTCTGGAAATCACGTCTATTATAGGTGACCAGATATTCTGCCCCCCCTGCAATGGCTAACTCAATCAGATGATTATCGGCTTCATCGATTAAATTAGGTCGCCAGATATAGTAGATATGCCTCCACCGACAAACACTGAGAAACGCATTCAGCAATTTATTTCTCTCGGCCGCATCAAGTAAACAGTTGGCAAATAATGCTTCTCTGGCCATCAGCTCCTCATATTCGCCCAAGAGGGCATTACTCATCAACGGTTGATAATGACCTTGTAAACAGGCCACTATGACGGCCCGACTGGCGCCCTTGGTACCCTTGATGGCTGACACAAACACATTGGTATCGACCACAATAAGTTTCGACATACTGGTAACGATTTAGATTCATTAATAGAAAGTGATTGGATTGCTAACTCCTGAATAAGAAGTTGTAGTGCCATACGCAACAGTTTATCTTTTGAGTTTGGTAAAGTCAAGATGACCAGGAGTTCAAAGCGTAGCTTTGTTGGGGCAAAGCTGCGCTTTGGACTCCTGGGGTTTCACGTTTTCAATAATGGTGATGGTAGCAAATGGACATACGGCTTAGGTGAAAAGGACACCACTTGCCGACCTTCCTTCTGTTGCTTGTCTTTCAAATCCAGAAAGATGGCCGCTAAGTCATAATTAAATTTAGCCGCATATTCGTCACCAGCTTGTCGGGTTTCCTCTATAATCGGGTCTATCCACATCACTTATTCTCCTCTAATTATCAATTCTTGAGGAGTACAAATCACAGGACTTTCGTAACCCACCGATTGACAAATTCTCGTGATGTCATTCCTCAAGGTAGCATTCGCTAAATGTCGACAATTCCACGTCAGTAAGTAATCCATGCCATGATAAGCCGCAATAGCAATATGGGCTGCATCTCGTGACGCTTTCTGAGGCAATAACCTGGTTTCTATAAAACGATTGGCCAAGTTTAAAGCCTCATTGGTGATGTCCAACAAAGGCAAGGGGTCAATGATACTTAAACGTTGTTTAGCCGCAATTTCATCGCCGGTACTCGCTTCTTCTATAACCAACCGTGACACATACAAATTAAACTGAGAAGAATCGGTTTCCCACCATTCCTGTGTCAATTGTTGGTTGGCCGCAACTATTAAATTTTTACTTGGTCTAGCCGTCAAGTAACTGATAATACTGGTCTCTACATAGATTTGGGGGTGCATGGAGTTATTTTTCCGTCATACTTCTTTACTTTTGTGGTAAGGTCAAGAGGGTTGAGAACCAATTGTTAGTGATTCGTTTATTCGGGAATCTCTTCCACCCAAAGTAACCGATTAGCATACGGACCCGTTTTGAGAGAATCATAAAATTTCAAATCAGCCGTGACCATTTGGCCGTCGATGGCGAGGGCTAAACTGAGGTAAAGACAGTCGTAGAGACTGCGGTAGGTTTCGTTAGCGATTTGAAAGGCTTTGGGGAACAGTGGTTCATCTGGATGCCAGTGGAGTGAAACTTTTTGCACGTCGGTTATCATCAGTTCACTGAGTTCCAAAGTAATATCGCGGCGACGTAATTTTTTACAAACCACATTCCCAAATTCCAAGAGAAAAAATTTCGGTACCTGCAACTGATAGTCAGGATTCTGCAATCGTTTAGCCGCTTCACTGTAAATTTCTGGCACATACCATTTCACGGCCACACTGGCATCTACAATATAAAGATGTTTCACCATCCTCTATCCTCCCGGACTAATTCAGTGCTGTCACTAAAAGTACGTCCTGTACTTTTCAGGTGTTCATAAATCTGGTTAGCGGTTTGCCATGGATTCGTGCCAAACAAGTTTGGTGTTTCTCCCACAGGTAACACAATTACTTCGACCTGCTTAGAAAACTGGTTTGGCAAGTGGACAGTAATACTATTTGAGTGTACTTCATGTATTTCACGTAGGGCTTCCATAAGGGAAAGTTCTCCTAAGTTTATGGTTAAGGGATTGAATCAAGATGACACCGTGTTAAAAATGAATTTCTGAATTTAAACCATTTAATCGACCAGTCATCTTCGTCAAGACCTTTATACCTCTTGAGTTTGGTAATGTCAAGAGGGTTTTGAAAACAATTTTGGTTGAATAACCAAAAACCATTGGTTATAATGATACCATCGTCATATCCAGTGAAATTTTAAAACAAACTTTAGAATGGACCAGCAACGGTAAGAATTCCCGTTTTTTTCCCACGCTACCCATTATAATAAGGCTAGTTATTCAATTTTTCCATCCAGTGAAACTGACAATCACTAGCAGTTTCACTGGGGGTCAGACCAAGCCTATGATTCCTGATTCTGTCAGCGGTAGCCCCAGTCAAACTGACAATCATTAGCAGTTTCACTGGGGGTGGCTTTAAACATTACAAATTGATGTTTTATTTAAAATATGACAACTTTGATGAGATGGGAGGAGTTCAAAGGGAGGGAGTAGAGGAGGCTTTAAACTCCTGAAATTTCAAATTTGGAAGGTGGTGAATTCTCCAGTCATTTACCCGATAAGAAGTTGTGTACATGACTAAAACCTTATGTCTCAGCCAGGGATTGAATCGGCAATTTTCGCAAACGATAGCGACCTTCCTCCACGGTAATAATGGCACCTGCCCATAACTCCTTACGGCTTTCTATCAGAATCGTTAATAATCTCAGTGCCACTGCTATTGGTTTCGGATTTTGCGAACGAAAAATAATGACGCTGGGCAACGACTGATTGTTGGCCGCTAACAAGTCGCCAAAATCTAAATCAAAAGTCAAAATAATATGGTCCTCTTGGTGGGCTTTCTCTAAAATCGCAGAGTCAGGTAATGTTTGCAAACCTTGTTCACGTAAATGAACCGCTTGATAGCCAGCTTCCCGGAGTTTCTGCACCACGGTCATAGAAACTCCCATATCTGCAAGAAATCTCATAGTGCTTGACTCGTTAAGGGATAAATTTCTTCATTGACTAAATAGGCAGCATATTGTAATGCCTGGTGAATATCCGCCTGTTCTAAGTCCGGATATTCGGACAAAATCTCCGGGATGTCCATATTATTAGCGACTAACCCGACAATCAAAGAGACCGGGATCCGCATCCCCCTGATACAAGCACGTCCACCCATCAAGTGGGGGTTGAAAGTAATTCGGTCAAACATTTTCAGTCACCTCTTCCTATCTTACTCAAGTGGCTAAGATAATTTTATGGTTAACGGGTTAAGTCAAGATAACATGATTTTAAGAGATGAAATCCCTTTAATCAACCAGTCATCTTTATCAAATCGCTTATATCCCTTTAGCTTGAGAATGTCAAGAGGATTTTGAAAAAAATTTGGTTGACTAACCAAAAACAATTTGCTACGATAATACTATCATCATAATCAAGTGAAATTTACAGATAAACTTTAGCCTGGGCCCGCAACGGTAAAAGCCTCCGTGTTTTTCCCACGCTGACTCCTAATAATAAGGCCAGTTCTTCAAAATTTCAGCCCCAGTCAAACTGACAGTGACTAGCAATTTCACTGGGGGTCATTTCCAAAACCTTGACCATTGACCTGAAAATTATCCATAACCTTTATTCAACTCTATCTGCATCCCAAACTCATTATGAACACTCTTCTGATGAAGCAAGTTTCTCAAAATATTCGCACACTACGAAAATTGAAGAACCTGAAACCAGAGATGATGGCGGTGGATTTGAAGATGTCACCCCATGTTTATGCTCACTGCCATTAAGTTAAGAAAAATTGTCTTTAAAAACCAATCTTTTTGATTCGTCGATGGTAATTCAAACGTTGGGTTAGAGAACGCTGGCGGCGG
>DZAL01000109.1:19405-19491 GCA_022729575.1 Thiomargarita sp. | reverse complement strand
GACGCTGGCGCGTGGGAACGAGAAGAAACCTACTTGTGTGCATAGAGTAGCCTTAGTAAGGAGGGGAGTGACCACCCCCAACCCTT
>DZAL01000109.1:6728-19305 GCA_022729575.1 Thiomargarita sp. | reverse complement strand
CCTTGGTAAGGAGGGGAGTGACCACCCCCAACCCTTCCTTGGTAAGGAGGGGAGTGACCACCCCCAACCCTTCCTTGGTAAGGAGGGGAGTCAACTTTTCCCATTCCTCCTTGGTAAGAAGTGTCTGGAGGTGGTCAATCCCCTCCTTTTTTCTTGTTCCCACACGGAACGTGGAAACGAGAAAGGGGTAGCGGGTGGTTCTTCCTCCCCTCCTTACCAAGGAGGGGTAGGGGGTGGTTGAGGTAGTTGGGTATAAATCGTCAATATTTAGATATGTTCAAGAATAGCCAGTTCATCAGAGTTGAGTAAACGGTCAATGTCTAATACTATCACCATTTTTTCTTCTACGGTGGCTAAACCTCTGACAAATTCAATGCTAATAACGGTGCCAAAGTCCGGCGGTGGTTTGATGTCGCTGTCACTCACGTCATAGACATCGGAGACGGCATCCACAACTACGCCCATGATACGTTCTTTGGCGTTAGAAAGGACTTTGACCACGACCACCACGGTCATGGGTCCATATTCTAAATGCTCTAGTCCAAAGCGTGAACGTAAGTCGACAATGGGAACAATCGTGCCGCGTAAATTGATGACGCCGCAAATATAGTGGGGCGTGTTGGGAATTTTAGTGACTTTGCTCCATCCTTTGATTTCTTGCACTCGTAGAATGTCAACGGCATATTCTTCGGTGGCTAAGACGAAAGTAAGATATTTATTCGTAGTATGCGTGGTAGTCAGTTGGCTCATGCGGAAACTCCTAAAGTAAAAGTGGAGCGTAGTGTGGGTATTTTCTTCTTATGATGAAAGAGTTGAATCAACCCGGCGACATCCAAAATCAAGGCAACACTGCCATCTCCTAAAATCGTGGCACCCGAAATACCTTGCATTTGTTTAAAATTACTTTCTAAACTTTTAATGACAATTTGTTGTTGCGATAGTAGTTCATCTACAAACAGCCCGATTTTTTGGCCATCACCTTCTACTATCACCAATAAGCCCTGCTCCAGTTGAGTGGTACAATGTACTACCAGGTCAAACAATTCATATAAACGTAGAATCGGAATATATTCGTCACGTAGTTTATAGACTTCGGCTTTACCCGCGAGGGTGTTCACCAACTGTGGTTTAACGCGCAAAGATTCCATAATGGAGAGCAGTGATAAAATATAAATTTCGGTGCCTACCCGTACTAATTGTCCATCCAGAATGGCTAAGGTGAGGGGGAGCCGGATGTTAAAGGTGGTGCCGCGGCCTGGTTTCGATTGAATTTCAATGGTACCTCCCAGAGAGCGAATATTGCGCCGTACCACATCCATGCCGACACCGCGGCCGGAGAGGTCGCTGACTTGGTCTGCGGTGGAGAATCCAGGTTGGAAGACAAATTCATATAATTGTTCTTCGCTTGGATTATCTTCGCGATTAAGTAGTCTTTGTTTAATGGCCTTGTCGCGAATTCGCGCTAAATTAAAACCGGCACCATCGTCGCTAATTTGAATGATAATATTACCGCCTTGATGAAACGCATGAAGGTGTAATAAACCGACCTCCGGCTTGCCGGTTTCACGTCGTTGCTCTGGCATTTCGATCCCGTGGTCGAGTGCATTGCGGACCAGATGTACTAACGGATCGCTCATTTTTTCGAGGACAGTTTTATCAAGTTCCGTGTGAACCCCGGATAATTTCAGTTCGACTTTTTTACCTAGTTGTACACTTAAATCATGCACTAATCGAGGAAAGCGATTAAATGAGTAGCTGATGGGTAACATGCGAATGCGCATGACGCTTTCTTGTAGTTCACGGGTATTACGTTCTAGTTGTGAGAGGCCATCACGGAGCAGTGATAATTTGCTGTGGTCAAAATTTTCTCCCACTTGATCTAACATGGATTGAGTAATGACCAATTCTCCTACCAAATTGATTAGGCTGTCAACTTTGTCAATCCCGACGCGAATGGAAGAACCGGTTTCCGGCGCTTGATTACTGTTACCACGCGGTGAGATTGGCCCCTCAAGGGGGTGGGGGTCTAAACTGTGTAGTGAAGAGGTGACCGCGGGCGACTCGGTGGTTGACAGTAGCGGGGTCTCGACCGGACTAACGGGAGAAAGAGGTTTGGTATCGCCCCGGTCTGATTGCAGTTGGTTGCCGGCCGACGGCGAGTTAGGGAGTGGTTCGTTGACTCCAGTCTCGTCGCCGTCAAAGTTGGGTGGAAAATTTATTAAGCTACGCTTTGAACTCATGGAGTCGTCGTCGGAGTCGACGGTAGTTAAGGTTAGCTCGTCATTGACCGTGGTTGCTGTCTGTTCCTCGTCCTCGGCCGACAGTATCGGTAATGGCGTGATTTGTAAATCACATTCGTTTTCGACCCATTCAAAGATTTCTTCAATCACTGATTTAGCGACATTAGCATGAAGCATTAATTCCCAGTTTAAGTGACAAGAATGAGGTGTCAAATCAGTAAATGCCGGCACTTGATGGGTGTTTGCTTTAACTTCTAAGGCGCCGAGGCCAGCTAATTCACGAAATAAATTGATGGGGTCGTTGCCGGTTTTAAGCATCCCCAAATGTGGTTTGAAGATTATTTGCCAACCTTCTATATTAGTGGGAGCGGCTGGAGCAGGGGTCTCAGCGAGCGCCGCCGTAGGTTCAGTAGGAGTCACCGGTAACGGCGCACCGGTATGGGTGAGCGCTACTGGCATTGCTGAGGTAGCAGTCGGCGCCACAGGGGTCAATGCCGTAACTTCAAGCGACCGAGGAGTAGCCACGGGCGTGGAGGAGATAGTAGGTGCCGGCAGTGGTGAAGTGGGACCGGGTAATTTGACTGGGGCGGACTGCGGTGAGGGGGAAAATTTTCCCGACATCGTTAACTCACCATACGCGGATTCTCCTTCCAGCGGTGTTTTCAAAAAGGCTTTTAACCGAGTTTGACAGGCGCCGACTTCCAACCAATTGCATTCAGTATTTTCTTTTAACGAGGATAACATCATGCGCAAAATGTCGACCGCACGTAACAATAAGTCAATAATTGGTTGCGTGACTAAATGTTCACCTTTGCGCATTTCATCGAGTAAAGTTTCAGCGACATGAGCAAAACTAACCACTTGCTCAAATTTAAAGATGCCCGCGCCTCCTTTAATGGAATGAGCGGCCCGAAAAATACTATTGACCAGTTCCTTATTGATGGGACCGATTTCCAGATCAAGTAAATTTGACTCCATAACATCAAGATTTTCAGAGCTTTCTTCAAAAAAAAGCTGACGAACTTCAGTCATATCTACAGCCATAATTTTACCTCAACACTTTTCTTACCGCAGCTAACAATTTATCTGGGTCAAACGGTTTGAGAATCCATCCCGTAGCACCGGCCGTTTTAGCTTCTTGCTTTTTTTCCGGATCAGATTCTGTGGTTAACAATAAGATGGGTTTAAACTGATATTCAGGTAACGAGCGTAATTCTCGCACTAATGACAAACCATCAAGTTGAGGCATATTAACATCAGTAATGATTAAATCATAAGATTGTTGTTTAGCTAACTCTAACGCGGTTAAGCCATTATTGGCTTCGGTGACTTGATAATTTGCCTCGGCCAAGGTAAATTTCAGCATTTGTCGCATCGACACGGAGTCATCACTAATCAAAATATAAGTCATTTTAGTACCGCTTCGGTTAATATTTAGACCATTTAACTTTTTGATTGATTGAATGTTTCTGGAAAATTTTCGCGAAAACATTCTTAATCATATTTAGGCCCTTTCAAAAAATTGTGAAAAACCAGAGGCTATTAGAGTATCACAATTATAGTGGATAGTGGATAGTGGATAATTCTAAAAATAAGTGGTAATATCAGTGACAAAATTGAGTGTTTCACGCAGATTTTCTTGAAACCTCTACCCACTAAAATTACTATCCACTAAACTTTATTATAACCCTTTTTAAGATGCTTGAGAAAAAGTCTTGCCAAAACTATATGCCCATAAGTAATTACTTGTCTTTAAAAAATACCCACCTGAGTCCGCCATTTCTGTCCATAGTTATTCCTATACTTAATGAAGCAGAAAATCTACACACACTAATCAATGAAATTCAAACCGCTTTGGAGGGCCAATTGAATTACGAAATCATTGGTATTGATGATGGTAGTATCGATAATAGTTGGCTATGTTTGCAACAGATGACTAAACAGTTTGATAAATTTAGAATTATCCGTCATCGTCGCTCGTATGGTCAAAGTGTAGCTATTTTAACCGGGGTGAAAGTAGCACAAGCTGAGTGGATTGTAACTTTGGATGGCGATGGGCAAAATGATCCGGCGGATATATTGCGTTTATTAGCCATTTTACATCAACCGGATCGCCCCGCGCAGTTGCAGTTAATCACAGGTTATCGTCGAAAACGACGTGATACTTGGTTAAAACGTTGGTCATCGAAAATGGCCAATTATATCCGTAACCGTTTGTTACATGACCATACGCTTGATACCGGTTGCGGCCTTAAATTATTTTCTCGTCAAGCGTTTTTGGCATTGCCCCATTTTAATCATTTACACCGGTTTTTACCAGCGTTAATTTTACGTGGTGGCGGTGAAATTCTATCGGTAGAAGTTAACCACCGGCCACGACAACATGGTCAGTCTAATTATGGATTTTTTAATCGTTTAGGAGTCGGTATCATCGATTTATTGGGGGTGATTTGGTTACAACGACGCTCGACTTTAGCAGAAATTATTGAGGATAATCAAGAAAATGTTTAATCAAGAATGGTTTTGGTTAGCTATTGGCTTTACGGGGCAAGGTTTGTTTAGCTTGCGTTTTTTAGTCCAATGGTGGCAAAGCGAGCGTGAGGGACGGAGTGTTATACCAATCTCATTTTGGTATTTTAGCATAGCAGGTGCCTTAACTTTATTTGTTTATGCGGTCTATCGAGCCGACCCGGTGTTTATCGTTGGGCAATTAACAGGATTATTGATTTATTTTCGAAATTTATATTTGATTAAAACCGAGAAATCGATTCCTAAAAACGAAATTTGAATTCAGATTTGACCACTTTGCGAAAGTTGTCAAATCTCAAACCATCAATTTGACAACTTTTCGAAAGTTGTCAAATTTAAACCATCGAATGAAAAAATTATCCTTATCCTATCCACTATTCACTTGGACCTACTTAGGTCTGTTATGGCTACTGTTGGTATTAATTCCACTGTGGCAACGTCATTTATTACCCATAGACGAAACTCGCTATTTGGCGGTAGCTTGGGAGATGTGGCTACGCGGAGATTGGCTAGTGCCGCATTTAAATGGGCAAGTGTATTCGCATAAACCGCCCTTACTCTTTTGGTTAATTAATCTCGGATGGTCCATCTTTGGAGTCAATGAATGGTGGCCCCGATTATTACCGGGCTTATTTTCGCTGGGAAATGTGATATTAACCATTTACTTAGGTCGCTTACTCTGGCCACAACGCCCTCAAATCAGTCAATTCGCGGCCTTGATTTTACTAAGTAGCAGCTTATGGAGTCTGTTTACCGGAGCCGTGATGTTTGATTTATTACTCACTGGTTTTGTCCTGCTAGGGATCATCGCTCTGACGCAAGCGGCGAAATCCGCACCTCAGATTTCGTTAACCGCGGTTAGCTGGCTAGGAATCGCTATTGGTTTCGGCATTTTAACCAAAGGACCTATCATTTTCCTACCCCTCTTACTGGTAGGCTTCACCGCCCCCTGGTGGCATCCCTTAACCGAATCCACCACAGATTTGACAACTTTTCGAAAGTTGTCAAATCTAAAACCAAAACCAGATTTGACAACTTTTCGAAAGTTGTCAAATCTCAAACCAAAACCAGATTTGACAACTTTTCGAAAGTTGTCAAATCTAAAACCAAAACCAGATTTGACAACTTTTCGAAAGTTGTCAAATCTCAAACCAAAACCAGATTTGACAACTTTTCGAAAGTTGTCAAATCTAAAATCCGGTACAGATTTGACAACTTTTCGAAAGTTGTCAAATCTAAAACTACTTTCCTGGTACGGAGGAATATTTCTTAGTATCCTCATAGGCACCATCATAGCTCTGAGCTGGGCCATTCCTGCCGGCTTGGCTGGCGGAGCAGAATATCGCGCCGCGATTTTTTGGGGTCAAACGGCCAATCGTTTAGTACAATCATTTGCCCATCAACGCTCTTTCTGGTGGTACCTCCCCACTCTACCCATTGTACTCTTTCCCTGGCTACTCTGGCCACCAGTGTGGCGTGGATTTTTACAATTAACTAGCCACTCCAAAGACACCTGGCACTACGGTGTAAAATTATGCCTGGTCTGGACCGGCGGCACTTTTTTCCTCCTCAGTCTGATTAGCGGCAAACAAACCCATTATTTACTCCCACTCTTTCCTGGCTTTGCCTTACTGGCCGCTTACCTGTTGGACCAATTACCCAGTGACCAACAATATCAGCGTTGGGATAATCTGGCTATCGGTATCATACTTATTTTGATTGGACTACCCTTATTAATAGTTACTAAATTACCAATTATTTCTTATCATCATTCACCACTATTACCACTGTTATCAACTCAAACTTTACCGTGCTTAGTCTCAGGTGCGATACTCATTTTCATTGGAGGAGGACTCATATTTTGGTCGCCACTCACGTTACCTCGGCGACTTTTCGGCTTAAGTCTAGCTTCTGTCATACTTAGCCTAACATTATTGTCAATCGTCGCCAAGTCGATAGGACCCGCTTATAACCTCCAACCTATTAGTAATTATATCAGTACCTTGCAACACCAAGGACACACGGTGGCACATCTGGGGGAATATCATGGACAATATCAATTTTTAGGTCGTCTGCAACCATTGCCGTTGGTAGATGAATATAATTTATGCGCCTGGCTAGTGCAACATCCCGACAGCAAATTAATTATTTATCAGAAGCCATCAGAGACTGGACTACTCAACCAGGCGGAGTACGTGCAAAATTATCGGTCAAATCATGTCGCTATCATACCCGTGCATACGATGTATGCGGCGTGTAGTGGCGTGTAGCCGCCTTCACCCTGGCTCCATTGGTCGTTTGGTCGTTGGTCGTTGGAGTCCGGAATTTATTCCGTAGTCGTTGGAGTCCGGAATTTATTCCGTTAAAATCCGAAATGGTTGCCACGACCAACGGAATAAATTCCGGACCCCAAACTCAAAATAATTATTATGACAACCATACCCAATTATACCATTATCAACCTCATTTACGACAGCCCTAACTCGCTGGTCTATCGGGCATTGCGCAACGATGACCAACAGCCCGTTATCCTCAAAGTCCTCAAGGCAGACTATCCCACGCCCGCCGAATTAACCCGTTATCGCCACGAGTTTGAGATTCTCTCTCAGTTACAGTTACCGGGCGTAATTCGGGCGTATGAATTGAAATCTTACCAACATACTTTACTGTTGATAGTTGAAGACTTTAGTGGTGACTCCTTAACCACACTGACCCGGCAACGTCGCTTGATTTTGGCGGAATTATTACCACTGTTGATTCAAACGATTGACTGTTTGGGACAAATTCATGCCACGGACCTGATTCATAAAGACCTGAATCCTAACAATATCGTGTTCAATCCTGCTACCGGTCAAGTGAAATTGATTGACTTTGGCATTGCCACCCGTTTGCCGCGGGAGAATCCCACTCTTCAAAGCCCCAACCAACTAGAAGGCACACTGGCTTATCTCTCCCCTGAACAAACGGGACGGATGAATCGCAGTTTAGACTATCGCACCGATTTTTATTCCTTGGGAATCACCTTCTATGAACTCCTGACGGGACAATTACCCTTTGTCGCAGAGGATGCGATGGAATTAGTACATTGTCACCTGGCCAAGTCTCCATTGCCCCCTCATCACGTCAATCCCTTGATTCCACCCGTATTGTCTGAAATAATATTAAAATTGCTGGCGAAAATGGCGGAAGACCGCTATCAAAGTGCTTGGGGTCTGAAACAAGATTTCGAGGAATGTCAACGCCAATTGACACTGGCCGGTCAAATCAACTCGTTTCCGTTAGCCCAACACGACTTCTCCACCCGGTTCCATCTCCCTCAGAAACTCTACGGTCGAGAGGAGGAGCAACGGCAACTCTTAGCGGCCTTTGAGATGGTGGCTCTGGGTCACAGTCAATTACTCTTAGTGGCGGGTTATTCGGGTATTGGCAAATCGGTGTTGGTGCAAGAAGTTTATAAGCCTATTACTGAGAAGAGAGGTTATTTTATCACGGGGAAATTTGACCAATTTCAACGCAATATTCCCTATTCAGCGGTGGTCCAAGCCTTTCTTGACTTAGTACGACAACTGTTCACCGAAACGCAATCCCGTCTGGAGCAGTGGAAAACTCAGATCTTGACGGCGGTGGGTAATAATGGTCAGGTTATCACCGAGGTGATTGCGGAGGTGGAACTGATTATCGGCCCGCAATCTACCGTGCCTACATTACCCCCCACCGAAGCGCAAAATCGCTTCAACTTGGTGTTTCAGAATTTCATCAAAGTCTTTGCTCAAGCGGACCATCCTTTGGTAATGTTTTTAGATGATTTACAATGGATTGACTCTGCTAGTTTAAAATTGATAACCTTGATGATGAGTGATATTCCCTACTTGTTACTGATAGGGGCGTATCGTGACAACGAAGTGAGTTTCGCGCATCCATTGATGACCACCTTGGAGGAAATGCCGAAGCAAGGTCGTCTGGTGCAGACCTTCACCTTGACTCCCTTGACGTTATTACATTTAAATCAATTGGTTAGTGATACCTTGCATCTCCCTTTAGCTCACACGTTACCGTTAGCCGAGTTAGTGCTAGAAAAAACGGGCGGGAATCCCTTTTTCATGGGAGAATTTTTGAAAACCCTGTATGTCGAACACTTATTGGAATTTAACGCCAATAACCACGAATGGCAGTGGGAGTTAGCACAAATCAAAGCACGCAATATTACCGATAACGTCGTGGAGTTAATGACCGGCAAAATTCAACGCCTGCCCCTCTCCACTCAAGTCATCTTAAAATTAGCCGCCAGCGTGGGCAATCAATTTGATTTAGCCACCTTAGCCGTGATTTCGCAAACGTCGGTTGATTCGGTCAAAACCGATTTATGGGAAGCCTTAATGGTAGGTTTAGTGGTACCGTTAGGGGAGAACTACAAATTTGTCCATGACCGCGTCCAGCAAGCGGCTTATTCACTGATTCCAGAGCAAGAGAAACCGAAGATTCATCTGCAAATTGGTCGCTTATTATTAAAAAATACGCCCGTCGCCTCTTTGGAAGAACGCATTTTTGAAATTGTGGCACAAATTAATGTAGGGAGAAGTCTTATTAACGAGGCCGAGGAAGCACAACGATTGGCCGAACTCAATTTGCTGGCAGGTCGTAAAGCCATGAGTGCCATGGCCTATCGACCCGCTTTGGAGATGTTCAACCAAGGTTTAGCCGCGGTGCCTAGTGCCACGCCGTGGGCCACTCATTTTGGGTTAACGTTTGAATTATACCATGAATTAGCGTTATGTGAGTATCGGAGTAGTCTGTTTCAAGCCGCGGATGAGCATTTTCAACTATTGACCACCCAGGCGCAAACACCGCAACAAATCGGCAAAGTTTATGGAGAAGCGGTCTATTTGCATACCACCATGAATGAATATTTGGTCGCCATTGAATTGGCCCGGCAAGGATTAGCCCGCTTAGGCATGACCTTTCCGCTCGTAGTCACCACCGAAATTTTAGCCGAGGAGTTTCGTCAGGTCAAAGAAACTTTAGGAAATCGTCAGATTGCTGATCTGCTTGGCTCCCCCGTCCTGACGGAGCCAGAAAAAGTCGCACTGTTTGATATTTTGAATATGGCGATTCCTTCCACTTGGTTAGCCATGCCCCCTGGCTTTGCTTGGTGTACGTTGCAAATGGTGAAACTGTCTCATCAATATGGCAATACGACCATGTCAGCGTTTGGCTTTAGTATTCATGCCTTGTTACTCTGCGGGCAACCAGAGGAGTATCAAGCGGGCTTGGAATACGGGGAGATGGCGATTGCTTTAAATGAACGCGGTCCCAATCTATTTGTGCGTGGCACCATTCACTTCTTCTTTAATTGTTTTGTGCAACATTGGCGTCGACACAAAAAATGGAATTTACCTTTACATAAAATTGCCCATCAAGGTTGTTCAGAAGGCGGTGCTTATGTCTATGGTGTGTATAATGTGATTTTCTTCTTCTTTCAATCCTTTTGTTCCGATCTGACTTTGACCGAAGTACAGAGTTATTATAAAAAGTTCCTCCCCTTTGTCGAACAAGTCAATGACCAAAATGTACTTGGCGTATTAAAAAGTTTGCTACAACTGATCGCTAAGTTACAGGGTGTCACCACTGCCAGCGGGTCGTTGGAGTCGTTAAACGATGACCAGTTTAATGAAGCGAGTTATTTCTTACAATTAACCACTCGTGACTATGGTAACGGTTTATGTTACTACTATTTTACCAAAATGTTTCTAGCTTTCTTCTCTGAACAGTTTGAAGAGGCTCTCAAGATGGCCGCGGCCCTACAGCCCTACTATGTTTATACGCACGGCCTCTATCATCGTGCCTTGTACCATTTTTATGTGGCCTTGAGTTTAACGGCCAGTTACCATAAGCAATCTCCCTCTGAACAAAAGACCACTTGGGAAGCCTTACCAGGCCACCGTGACTGCTTGGCAAACTGGGCGACTCAGGGCCCAGACAATTATCAACATCAATACGTCTTGGTCGGTGCCGAAATAGCACGAATTAGTAATCAACCGTGGGAAGCGCTCACTTTATATGAATCAGCGATTCTCGCCGCCAGAGAAAGTGAGGTGCTGGTTCACGAGGCCTTAGCCAATGAATTAGCGGCCAAATTTTATCTCGCCCAGAGAATGGAAAAAGTGGCCAGGACCTATCTGCAAGAAGCCTATTATTGCTATCAACGCTGGGGAGCTATAGCGAAAGTGCAACACTTGCAAATGCAATATCCGCAATTACTGGCTAGAAAGTCCAGCGTGATGCCACCTAGTTTCTTACACACTCGGATGGCTACTACCACGGTGTCTTCTGTACCCAGCCAGTCGACGGGCACTCAAGAGTTGGATGTTCATAGCATTATCAAAGCCTCTCAAATTCTGTCGGAGGAAATTGTCCTGCCACGCTTGTTGGAAAAGATGATGCTCATTGTGATTGAAAACGCGGGAGCGGAACTCGGTTTTTTACTGTTACCTAAACAATCTCAATGGTTCATTGAAGCGGAAGGGCAGGTCGGACAAACTAATGTGACCGTGTTGCACTCGGTGCCCATTAACGATAATCGCCGGGTTTCCGCGGCCATGATTTCTTATGTCATTCGTACTCAACAACCCCTGGTGTTGGAAGCGGCTTCTCAAAGTGGTCACTTTACTCGTGACCCCCATATTGTCCAATCCCAAGTAAAATCCGTGTTAGTAGTGCCGTTGAAACACCAAGGTGTCTTGACGGGCATCGTGTATTTGGAAAATAATTTAACCACTGGCGCGTTTACCCCAGACCGCCTCGAAGTGCTGAACTTGATTTCGTCGCAACTGGCGATTTCCATTGAGAATGCCTTATTATATGCCAATTTGGAACAGAAAGTGGCGGAACGAACAACCGAATTATCGCAAACCTTGGCACACTTGAAAGCGACTCAAGCTCAATTAATTGAAGTGGAAAAAATGGCTTCGTTAGGGAATCTCGTGGCAGGGGTGGCCCATGAAATCAACACCCCCATTGGCGTTGGAGTAATGGCGGCTTCCACCTTGGTGGCTCAAACGGAGAATGCCGCCACCGCCTATAGTAACAAGCAGTTAAAAGGGTCGGCTTTAACCAGCTACTTTGACACCGCTCTCCGCAGTAGCAACTTGATTTTAAACAATTTAGAACGGGTAAATGAATTGGTGCAAAGTTTCAAGCAAACCGCGGTGGACCAAACTCATCTTGACCAACGCCGTTTTGTGGTGAACAAATATCTTCAAGATACTTTACTCAATTTAAGACCACATCTGAAACAAGCGTCCCATCAGATACTGGTCAATGGGGAGGAAGACCTTGAACTGAACAGTTTTCCTGGCGCGTTGGCACAAATCGTCACCAACTTGGTGATGAACTCATTACGCCATGCTTACCCCGACGGTAAAGCGGGCACCTTGCGGTTTGACTTGACAAAGGAATCTGACCGTCTTATAATTGAGTATAGCGATGATGGGTGCGGGATTCCGCCAGAATATTTGGGTAAAATTTTTGAACCGTTTTTCACTACCGCCCGCACCACCGGAGGGACTGGCTTGGGGTTGCATATCGTGTATAATTTAGTGACGCAAAAATTACGAGGCACGATTCACGTACACAGTGAGGTTGGGGTGGGGACGACGTTTGTGCTTCGGATACCGTTATAAAGATTAGATTTGAAACTTAGATTTGACAACTTAGATTTGACAACTCTCGAAGAGTTGTCAAATCTCCGTAAAATCTTAGATTTGACAACTCTCGAAGAGTTGTCAAATCTCCGTAAAATCTTAGATTTG
>DZAL01000109.1:0-6628 GCA_022729575.1 Thiomargarita sp. | reverse complement strand
ACAACTCTCGAAGAGTTGTCAAATCTCCGTAAAATCTCCGTAAAGTAGGGTGTGTCCTACGTACCCTACCTAAGACGACAAAAGGTAAACGACTGAATACCAAAGTTATGATTTCTGTGATATATAGGAAAATCCGATGACTTACCAACTCAATATCACTGCTAACCAATTTGATTATATAGACTTTTCAGAGGTCCTCGGGGGTGAACTGAATATCGTCCTCTATGACCCAAACCATCCCGATTCATTTTTACTCACGTCGGAGAATGCTACCGTCACGTTACAACGCCGTTGGGAATTTGACCCCAACACCGAGTCCGTGTTTGTGTATGAATTAGATTGTTCCGCCGAGTGGCCACCGGGCGCGTGTTATTTGGCTATTGCGGCTACAGGGCCAGCTTTACTCACCTTTGATGAGTCAGATTGTATTCCTGCCCGTCAATTTGTTTTGAATCCGCAGAAATATAGTCAACCGGGGTGGAAACAACCAGATTCGATAAAACTTTCGCCACGATTGGAAACGAAGTTAGAAACGAAGATAGAATTTGCGTAGTAGAGTATTTAGCATTTACGCAATCATGGAAAAGAAACTAAGTTTCTCTTTTAGTCAGTTTATTACTACGACTTATTGCGTTCCAGATGAAGAGGAAAAATTAGTTCTTATGAACATTCTCAATTTAGGTTGTGGCACGAATCCCCTGAAAGATGTGGTGAACGTAGATATACAGCCATTTCCAGGTGTGGATGTCGTTGCCAATGCTTATTTATTACCATTTTTGCCAGGCAGTTTTAAACAGGTGTTTGGTCATAATCCTTATGACTACAATCCTCTTTGTCAAGAAGTTGCTAACCTCCTTTCAAAAGGAGGTCTGCTAACTGTAACAGGCCAACCGCGCAACCAGTTCATCACCGACATTCTGGAAACTTCTTCTGAAGAATTGACGGAACTGGGACTGGAATTGGTGAAACCAACTGCTATGGATTCTTCCTTGATCGTGGGCCAGCCTAAGACGACAAAAGGTAAACCACTGAATACCAAAGTTATGATTTCTGTGATATATAGGAAAATGACATGATTTATCAACTCAACATTACCGCATACGAATTTGATTTTATAGACTTCTCCGAGTCATCTGCTTTTTTCAATCTGGTACCCGAATTGGGTAGCCAAGTGGAATTGCAGACTTGGGGAATCACTTTATTGACTTCGGAATATCGGCGTAACCCATTGAAACTTAAGGGAATCAAGACCGCAGATCCCAGTAGCAACATTTACATTGCCGGCCCCGCCAAAGTCACCTTTTCCAAGGTCCTCGGGGGTGAACTGAATATCGTCCTCTATGACCCAAACCATCCCGATTCATTTTTACTCACGTCGGAGAATGCTACCGTCACGTTACAACGCCGTTGGGAATTTGACCCCAACACCGAGTCCGTGTTTGTGTATGAATTAGATTGTTCCGCCGAGTGGCCACCGGGCGCGTGTTATTTGGCTATTGCGGCTACAGGGCCAGCTTTACTCACCTTTGATGAGTCAGATTGTATTCCTGCCCGTCAATTTGTTTTGAATCCGCAGAAATATAGTCAACCGGGGTGGAAACAACCAGATTCGATAAAACTTTCGCCACGATTGGAAACGAAGTTAGAAACGAAGATAGAATTTGCGTAGTAGAGTATTTAGCATTTACGCAATCATGGAAAAGAAACTAAGTTTCTCTTTTAGTCAGTTTATTACGACGACTGGTGCGTGGGACGCACCCTACCCAGTCGCCCAAATTTTATTAGGAGAACCCGATGACAACTGCTATCCAATTAGAAGACTTGTTATTAGCCGCCAAACAAGGCAATGTCCAAGCCCAAAACCAACTTGGTTTGTTTTACTTGATGGGTGAAAGTCTGTCACAAAATCTTGACCGCGCCTGGTATTGGTTCAATGAAGCGGCCAAACACGGCTTTGAAGAAGCACGTTTGAATTTAGGCAAAATGTACCGTGAGGGACTGGTTAAAGATTTTACGGATGATATGTCGCAAGCCACTACGGAAGTGGCTAAAGCGTTGTATGAATGTCGACGGGCGGCGTTAAGAGAAGGGATGCCGCTGCTTACCGTGGATGAGATTAACGAAAAAGTTCGTCGAATCCGCAGTGGAGAAGATTAACTATGATGACCACCCCTAAACTCATCAAAACATACCTAGATACAGGCGTGATTATGAGAGGCTTTCAAGTGGGCTTGGAAATCAAGGATCCTGCTTCAGACATTCTCACCGATTCTCGTCGCGAATTTGTGGTCAGCGATGTCTTGAAGATTGAATTATTTCCCAAACCACGATTTCACAAACCAGCTAAGGAACTAGAGTTTTATGAACGATTATTCCAAAAAGCCGTTCTCCAAATAGAAACTACTCCACTCATCATGGCCAGGGCCATTGACCTAGCGAGTCGTTTCAACGTCGCCTCCTGTGACGCGCTTCATCTCAGCGTGGCTATCGAAGCCAATGTAGATGAATTTATTACCACCGAAAAACCTGAAAAACCATTCTTTCAAGTGACTGGGTTAAACTTTCAGATGACCTCTATTTATGAAGCATGAAGACGTGAACTGATTAGTGAAGTCAAAGATTAGATTTGACAACTCTCGAAGAGTTGTCAAATCTCGGTGTTAAGAGAGGGTGAGTGGCGAAGTATTTTAACAATAAAGACCAACAATATACTATGACAATATTTCCTAACCAAGATAATAAATCTACCAGTGACCCTAACCATCTACCACTGACAGAAGACGATGACGAATTGAACTTAGCCGACGAAGATGAGGTTTTGGTTTTTGCAGAGGAGAACTCTAAGCCAGACCGTAATCTTGGCGGGTCTTCCACCGCTACCATGGAGGAAGATTCGCAATCGCCGTTTCTCAAACTCACTACCACGACTTGGAAAATAATGATAGTGGATGATGATCCAGACGTTCACGCAGTCACGCAACTAGCTTTGCGCGGTTTTACCTTTCAGCACAAACCACTCACATTTTTCTCCGCTTATTCAGGTCAAGCCGCGAAGGAGTTACTGACCCGCCACCCAGATACCGCGCTAATCTTGTTAGACGTGATCATGGAAAAAAATGATTCGGGGTTAGAGGTGGTCAAGTATATACGTGAGATCTTGCAAAATAATCTGATACGAATTATTCTGCGTACCGGGCAACCTGGTGATGCGCCTGAAGAATCGGTTATTCTCAATTATGATATTAACGACTACAAATTGAAAACGGAATTGACACAACGCAACTTATTTATCACTTTGGTCGCTGGCTTAAGAGCTTATCAGGACCTGGTAACCCTAGAACTGAATAAAAGATTCGCCAAACAAATCCTAGAAGCCATACCCGTTGGCGTAGCGGTACATAATGTCGACGGTTCAATGCACTATGCGAATAAACGAGCGATTCAATTGCTCGGCCAGGGAATTATCCCCAACGCGCCGCCGGCCAAATTGATTGAGGTGTATCAACTGTGCCTGGCTGGGACGCAACAACCCTATCCGAACGACCGCGCTCCAGCGGTGTTGGCTCTGCAAGGTCAAACGGCTTCTGCCGACGACCTTGAAGTTCACCAACCCACTAAAATCATTCCCTTAGAAACTTGGAGTACGCCCGTCTATGATGAACATGGCCAGATTATTCAAGCTATTGTAGCCTTCCAAGACATTACCGAACGCAAACAAGCGGAACAGGATCGAATTCGTCTCGCCCAGGAACAGGAAGCGAAAAACGTCGCTTGGCGTTACACTCACGAAATTGAGGCGAAAAATGCCGCTTTGGAGAAACTTAATCAAGAGATCAATGAATTTATGGGGATTGCCGCTCACGATTTAAAAAATCCTTTGTCCGGGATTCGCGGTGCGGCCGAATTAATTCAAGCGGACCTTGAGACCCTGTCAAAGGCCGACATTTCTGAATACATGGGCCTGATTCACCAAGCGGCACAACGCATGTTTCAATTGATTGCTAACTTATTAGATGTCAATGCGATTGAATCGGGAAAGTTTAATTTTAAGCTGGCCGCGGTGGAGATGTCACCTCTGGTACAAACCGTCCTTAATAATTACCTGAAACCAGCCCAGGCGAAGAACATCGAAGTACATTGGAACGCACCGCTCACCCCTTTAATAGCGTGGCTTGATAAAAACACTGGCGAACAGATTTTAGATAATCTCATCTCCAATGCAATAAAATATTCTCCCGTTAGCAAACCGATCTATATTCGTCTCCTCCAGACTGAACAGACTGTATGCTGTGAGATTCAAGATGAGGGACCAGGCTTGAGTGAGAAAGACCAGCAAAAGTTGTTTGGCAAGTTCGCTAAGTTGACGGCCCAACCGACGGCTGGGGAGCATTCCACGGGGTTAGGTCTATTTATCGTCAAAAGATTGGTCACGGCCATGAATGGGCGGGTGTGGTGTGAAAGTGAATTGGGAAAGGGCACCTGCTTTATAGTCGAGTTTCCGAAATCTCAACCTGTGGCAACTTAAATTGATTTTATTTCACTACTCATTTGGGTTCACCGAGGACGACTACACTATGCAATTTTTCAAACGTTATAATTACCTCATGTTGACGACTTTTGTCGTGATCTGGAGTGTTGCATTTGGATTATTTTATTTGCAATATAATATTCACTACGAATATGAAATAAGTCAACTTAAAAATTCCTTTAGGGAGCGATGGTCAAGTTTAGAACAGGTGGTGCGAGCGACTAAATATCAGGTAGAAGGTCTGAGGATGAAAGCCGAAACCTATTTGATTACTCAGGTGGAAAGTCCTCCGGCCTCCAAGCTGTTTTCTCAATTACAACCGATTTCAGAGCAATTTTACGGTTTAGATGTCGTCAAATCGCCATTTTCTGAAAAAATGGTAGGTAATTTAACGGGCCAGGGTAGTCTGCAAAATCGTGAGGTCGATTTTTATCGTGAAATTGAAATGGCATTGGAACTGAATCCATTTTTTCAGATTGCCATACACAATGTTCCTAATGCGGCATGGGCTTATTACATTTCGACTCATCGCTTTATCAATCTTTATCCTTGGGTAAACTCACAACAATTTATCTTTAATGAAGAACTTTATCAACATGAATTTTATTCACTGGGTTTGCCGGCAAATAATCCTGAGCGACACACGGTTTGGACCAATGCGTATATGGACAGTGCGGGCAAAGGATTAATGGTTACTTGTCTCGCCCCGGTTTACGACGGCAAACATTTTCGTGGTACTGTCGCTTTGGATTTGACGTTAGAAGTATTGAATCAATTTATCGAAAATTTCAGATATAACTCCGAGAATTTGTTTATCATTAATAATAATCAATTACTTGCACATACCACGTTAGTTAGTCCTAAAGATAAAGCAGTGCATTCTGCGGCGAGTGCTTTTCCCGAAACCATTCGTAGTCAATGGCAAACACTCTTTCAATCGCCAGAAACTGAATTGGTTAAAGTAGGTGACTATTGGATGATTTATAAAAATTTATCTAATACGCCGTGGAAATTAATTTTTTGGGTGCCTAATAAATTGATTGTACAAGAAGTACTTTATAGCATAAGTTGGACCTTAGCGGTTTTATTACCTAGCTTGTTCATTATGTTACTGTTTACTACTCGCATTACGCGACAAGAATTTATTCGTCCGGCCGAGCTGTTAGTAGAACATTTGGAAAAAGAACATCAAGGAATTAAATATATCCTCCCCAAAGTGCCACCCACTTGGCAACCCTGGTTTACTACAATAACTCATATTTTTACCGAAAATCGTCGTTTAGTGACCGAATTGAAAGATTATTCAGCGTCGTTACTCTCACTAAATCAAGAAAAAAATGAAATTTTAGGCATTGTCGCTCACGATTTAAAAAATCCTTTGTCGGCCATTCGTGGTGCCGCCGAATTAATTCAAGCGGATATTGAAAACCTATCTCGGGAAGAGATTTTTGAATATATGGGCCTGATTTACCAAACGGCGCAACACATGTTTCAATTGATTACTAACTTATTAGATGTCAATGCCATTGAATCGGGGAAGTTTAATTTCAAGTTGGCCGCGGTGGAGATGCAACCTTTGGTACAAATCGTCCTTAATAACTACCTAAAATTAGCCCACGCGAAACGGCTCGAAATACATTGGAGCGCACCACCCACGCCCCTGCTCGGGTGGCTGGATCAAGGTACCGGCGAACAGATTTTGGACAACCTTATTTCCAATGCGATAAAATATTCTCCCGTTGGCAAACCGATCTATATTCGTCTCCTCCAAACTGAACAGACTGTATGTTGTGAGATTCAAGATGAGGGTCCGGGCCTAAGTGAAACAGACCAGCAAAAGTTGTTTAGCAAGTTCGCTAAGTTGACGGCTCAACCGACGGCTGGGGAACATTCCACGGGGTTAGGGTTATTTATTGTCAAGAAGTTGGTCACTGCCATGAATGGGCGGGTATGGTGTGAAAGTGAATTGGGGAAGGGTAGCTGCTTTATAGTTGAATTTCCGAAATACCGGTAGAAATTGGGTAGTCCTTACCAACTAATGGAGGTATTAAGTACTGAAGCATAAATTCGGCGGTATTTTCCCTCACCCCCGGCCCCTCT
>DZAL01000434.1 GCA_022729575.1 Thiomargarita sp. | reverse complement strand
ACTATTCTTCTTTCCAAGACATCCTGCCTGTTCTGACATTTTGCGGTGTTTCAGCCGTCTTTTCAACAACGTCACCAGTAGACAACTGGGTAAAAACACTTAAACTTCCTTCTCCCGTTCCAGACCCGGAATGAATAGCAGGGGCAGTTGCAAGGCCACGACCGAGATCAAGATATTTCAAGGACCGGTACTTTAATTTTCCACCAACTTCTTCAACATTTGTACCTAAAACTGCTGGGCCAGGCATGGCTGTACCCGTTTTATAATAAAGACCATACAAACGGCTTAATCCCTCACCGGTACAAGGGTCATCGGAAGGTTGATAGACAGAAGTAAAGAGTGCGCCTCCCAATAATGCGGAACGGGTTACATTTCGGGTAGATGGCGCTGTTCCCGCCGTACCACTAATTGGCGGCAAATCCAGAAGCCATCCTTTTGCATTTATGTCAATTTCATTAACAATATCATTAAAACTTGACAAAGTAGTAGCCGTGGTGCCTGACAAACTTTGATTCAACGATCCATCTGTATAGACCTCAACATCCGTCACGTTCAATAAAGTGGTTTTATTGACCGTTGTATTACTCTCATCATCCTTTATTCCAAACAAAGACTGGGTGGCGGTGCTCGATTTATCAGCAACGGTAAAATACCGACCAGTTCCGAAAAAAACCCATTTGTTATCCTTATTATCAACTCCCACTGTTGGTTGAGCAACAATAGATTGGTTCGTTAAATACAATGAGCTTAAAGAAGACCACTTATCCGGGTTTGCTTCGTCATTAAATCCAAAACGCATTATCCCGCCTTGAGGCGGTGTCACCGTAGCATCCGTTGCACCACCAACAAGACCGAAATAAGAAGTATCCGAGAAAAAATCCATATCCCAGTCAACTACAACAGGGGTTCCAACAAAATGATTTGCATACAGGGTATCACAAGTGATAACGTTATAGATTTCCGCATCCGTCATTGGATTCACAACGCAGCCGGCAGGGACAACCGCACCCAGAGCAGGTACAGCAACACTATTGGAAGTTGTCAACTGAGAAAGATCAAAAAGATGAAGTTTGGCGCTCTGAGTAGAAGTATAATTATCCAAGTCATTTGGCCCCGTACCAAAAATCAGATACCACTTATTGCAGGCACCGTTTTCCCCGTTACAGGTATTATCCGCTTTATCCCTGAACGCA
>DZAL01000108.1:17305-19511 GCA_022729575.1 Thiomargarita sp. | reverse complement strand
GAGGGGTTGGGGGTGGTCACTCGCCCCGCCTTACCAAGGAGGGGTTGGGGGTGGTTGAATTAACCGTTCTCTAAAAAATTTTGCAATAACGCATGACCTGAATGGGTCAGCAATGACTCTGGATGAAATTGCACACCTTCCACCATTCCTCCTTGATGACTTACGCCCATAATTTCATCCCTCTGACCATCTGATAACTGAGTCCAGGCGGTAATCTCTAATTCTGTTGGCAAACTGGCTCGCTCAATGACCAACGAGTGATAGCGGGTGGCTTCAAACGGATTGGGTAAATTTTTAAATACGCCGGTACCTTGATGATAAATCAAGGAGGTCTTTCCGTGCATCACTCGCGCGGCATGTACCACTTTTCCGCCAAAGGCTTGGCCGATGCTTTGATGTCCCAAACACACGCCTAAGATAGGAATTTTTTGGGCAAAGGTCTGAATCGTGGCCAGTGAAATGCCCGCTTCGTCGGGGGTGCCAGGTCCTGGTGAGATGACCAAGTGTGTAGGTGCGTGGTGGGCAATCTCAGCCAAAGTGATTTGGTCGTTTCGATAAACTTGCACGGTGGCACCTAATTCGCCTAAGTATTGCACTAAGTTATAAGTGAATGAGTCATAGTTATCAATCATTAAGACCTTAGCTTTAGCACTCATTATTTTCGATTCCTCCGGCGTTAGCTAAATCCAGTGCTCTAAAAATGGCTCGGCCTTTATTCATAGTTTCGGCCCATTCGTTGGCGGGGATGGAGTCAGCCACAATGCCGGCACCGACTTGTATATATAGCTTATGGTCTTTAATCACGGCGGTGCGAATCGCAATGGCATGGTCCATGTCGCCATGCCACGAGAGGTAACCAATGGCACCGCCATAAATGCCTCGTTTTACCGGTTCCAGTTGGTCAATAATTTCCATGGCACGAATTTTGGGCGCACCGCTTAAAGTCCCTGCGGGAAAGGTGGCGCGTAAAACGTCCAAATGAGTTAAACCTGGTTTCAAGTGTCCAGTAACGTTAGAGACTATGTGCATGACGTGTGAGTATCGTTCGACTATCATTTTGTCAGTGACTTTGACGCTACCAATTTCTGCCACTCGTCCCACGTCGTTTCGTCCTAAATCAATGAGCATGAGATGTTCGGCGCATTCTTTGGGGTCGGCGAGTAATTCTTGTTCCAGAGCCAAATCTTCCTCTTCATTTTTACCACGCGGTCGGGTGCCGGCAATGGGTCGGACCGTGATTTGTTGATGGTCAAGCCGGACTAAAATTTCTGGCGAGGAGCCAACGATATAAAATTCCGCTAAGTTAAAATAATATAAATAGGGTGAAGGATTTAAACTGCATAACGCACGATAAACGTTAAGCGGCGGTACTTGACAGGGGACTGATAGTCGTTGCGAGAGAACTACTTGCATGATGTCGCCGTCAATAATATGGCGTTTCGCCGTGTTCACTGCTTGTTCAAAATCTTCCCGCTTAAATCCAGTGTTAATTTCTTGTTCAGTGGTCCTCTGGTGATTATCCTTCCTCGTTTCCTCAGTGGTCGGAGGTACCGAGATAAACGCTTGAATTTCCTTGGTGAATGGTACCTGACCACGCAACTGTGCCAATAGCTCATCTAAACGTCGGTTGGCGGTAGCATAGGCATCAGGTTGCGCTGGATTGAAATGGACAATTAAATAGAGCTTGCCTGTTAAATTATCAAAGACCGCGACTTCATCTGAGACCAGCAGTAGTATATCGGGCGTATTTAAAGGGTCGGTCAGTGAAGTCTTGGCCAGTCGTGACTCTATATAACGGATGGTATCATAAGCAAAGTAGCCAACCAATCCGCCGGTAAACCGTGGTAATTCAGCAATTTTGGGCACCCGAAATCGTCGTTGGAATTGTTCAATCCAGGCTAAGGGGTCGGCCACTTCTGCTTGTTCAACTATTTGCCCCTGAGTTTTGACTTGAATGGTATGTCCGTATACTTGTATCATGGTCTGTGCGGGTAACCCGATAATTGAGTAACGTCCCCATTTTTCGCCTCCTTGCACCGATTCAAGCAGGTAAGAGTATGGCGCATTAGCTAATTTTAGGTAGGCACTTAGGGGAGTGTCTAAATCGGCTAAGACTTCTCTTAACAGAGGTATCCGATTATATCCTTCACTGATCAGTTGGGTATATTGTTTAGGTGTCATAGAGGAGTGTAATTCTTGTTTCAGA
>DZAL01000108.1:13634-17205 GCA_022729575.1 Thiomargarita sp. | reverse complement strand
TTTGACAACTTTTTGAAAGTTGTCAAATCTTTTCACATTTCAGATTTGACAACTTTTTGAAAGTTGTCAAATCTTTTCACATTTCAGATTTGACAACTTGTTGAAAGTCGCCAAATCTTTTCACATTTCAGATTTGACAACTTTTTGAAAGTTGTCAAATCTTATTCATAACTCACCTTACGCACCACCACCCCCAACCCCTCCTTGGTAAGGAGGGGGGTATCCTGGCGGTGCCGGTAGTGCGTACTCCCCTCCTTACTAAGGAGGGGTTGGGGGTGGTGGTGTTAACCGAGGTGAGTTCATAATTATCAACGTGTACTACCGAGCCAGTGTTGTAATTCTACAAATGAATCAATGACTTTATCTGGATTAGCGGTGTGTATATCTTCTCCATGATTGTAGCCATAGCTGACACATATTATATGAAATTCCGCGGCGCGGGCGGCTTGTACATCATTAATGGAGTCTCCAATCATCAGCGCCTGTCGCGGCGATACTTGAAAATGTTGGGCCGCATGTAGTAAAGGCAACGGGTCAGGTTTTTTCACGGGCAAAGTATCACCACTGATAACTAAGCTAAAATCGTCATAAATGCCTAATGACTTTAACAGAGGAGTGGTAAATTGCTCGGCTTTGTTGGTAATACAGGCTAATGGATAGGCTTGCGTTTGTAACCAAGCCAATCCTTCTTTCACGCCTTCATACAACTGGCTCAATTTGCCATTACATTCAGCATAGTATTGCTTAAACAAAGGCATGGCCTGTTGAAATAAATTTTCCGCCGGCTCGCCCTCTAATTGACCTACCAATGCCCGCTTGACTAATCGCTCAATACCGTTGCCTACCCAATGCCGTACCTCGCCTTCGCCACGCTTAGGTAAACTTAATTCTAGCATCATTTTATCAACTGCGTAAGCTAAATCAGGCACCGTGTCTATCATAGTGCCATCTAAATCAATCAGAATCAAGGCGGGAACGAGTTTAGTCATTATTTTTTCACCGCCACTTTAGCCAACTCGGCTCGCATCGCTGCCACGGTGGCTTTGTAGTCTGAGGTGCTGAATATTGCCGACCCAGCGACAAAAGTATCGGCCCCGGCCTCGGCGATTTCACGAATATTATTAATTTTCACGCCGCCATCAATTTCCAGGCGAATCGAGCGACCGCTGTCGTCAATCATTTTCCGCACGGCCCGCAATTTAGGTAGTGCCGAGGCAATAAATGACTGGCCACCAAATCCAGGATTGACGGACATTAATAATATCATGTCAACTTTATCCATGGTATAAGTCAAGTAATCTAACGGAGTAGCAGGATTAAACACTAGCCCAGATTTACATCCACAATCCCGCACGAGTTGTAAGGAACGGTCAACATGCTCTGAGGCTTCTGGGTGAAAAGTGATGTAGGTGGCCCCAGCCTTAGCAAAATCAGGGATAATTCGGTCGACGGGTTTGACCATTAAATGCACGTCAATGGGGGCAGTAATCCCATGCTTACGTAGTGCTTCACAGATGAGTGGCCCAATGGTTAAGTTGGGGACATAGTGGTTATCCATCACGTCAAAATGGACAATATCCGTCCCTGCCGCTAAAACATTTTTAACTTCTTCTCCCAGTCTGGCGAAATCGGCGGATAAAATGGATGGGGCAATGAAGTATTCGATTGACATAAATAACTTACTCCTTTTGATGGTGATAGTGATGATTTTAAGATAATTTAAATTTGAGTTTAATATTATAGTTTATTGTTAGAATTTTTTCACCTTAGTTTAGAATTATTAAATTTATGGCATTGACTCCCGGACACCGTACTTAAGAATGTAGTCTCTTTCAGGTTTCGGAGGAGAGGGAGAGGGGCGAAAGAACATACGAGAAAATTTTCTTCTCGTTCCCACGCTGGCGCGTGGGAACGAGATAAAGATTTAGTAAAGAGAAAATTCTTTTGCTTAAAGAATGAATGGCCGTAAAACCAGAAACCTTTAGGTAATCAACAGATTACCATATTCACACCATTGGGCAATGATACACTCTCCACATTTCGGTTGTCGCGCTAAACAGGTATAACGACCATGTAAAATTAACCAATGGTGCGCCTGCTGACGATATGGCGCTGGTACTTGCTTCAATAATTGCTCCTCCACTGCTCTAACTGTCTTGCCGTTGGCTAATCCAGTACGATTGGCGACCCGAAAAATATGCGTATCTACCGCTATCGTCGGTTGGCCAAAGGCGGTATTTAAAATCACATTCGCGGTCTTCCGGCCTACCCCTGGTAATGCTTCCAATTCCTCACGAGTCGGTGGCACCTCTCCATGATGTCGCTCGATTAAATATTGACAAGTGGTTATTAAATGACGTGCCTTGGTATTGAATAAACCAATCGTTTTAATATATGGTTTTAACTTTTCTTCTCCTAATGCCAACAGTTGCGCCGGGGTCTTCGCTACTTTAAATAATTGGGCGGTAGCTCGATTAACACTGGTATCAGTCGCTTGTGCGGACAATATTACTGCTACTAATAATTCAAAAGTACTTTGATAGTTTAACTCGGTGGTGGGATGCGGATTTTGGGCTTGTAAACGGGCAAAGAGGGCCCGACAGTGTTCGCGTTTCATCATAAAATTTTGGTAAGGGATAACACCCCTCAAAGGGGTGTTATCCCTGACCATTCAGGGTCAACAACGGTTGATATTGACTAGGGCGACGGTCACGGAATAACCCCCATTCAATTCGTGAGGCACGAATTTTTGCCAGATCAAAGGTGGCTGTTAACACGGTTTCTTCTTTCCGTCCCGCCACGCTAATTAATTCACCCGTGGCACCAGCGATAAAAGACGAGCCATAAAAAGTTAATTCACTAGATTCTCCAACTTCGTGCCCAATTCGATTCGCGGCGGCTAACGGGACCATATTAGCGGCCGCTTGTCCTTGCATCACTCGTTGCCAGTGTGGTGCTGAATCGATGTTAGAATCATAAGGCTCCGAGCCGATAGCAGTGGGATAAAATAGTATCTCGGCACCTTGCAGTGCCATAATCCGTGCTGACTCCGGAAACCATTGGTCCCAACAAATACCTACGCCGATTTTACCGTAGCGTGTGGACCACACTTTAAACCCGGTATCGCCCGGCGCAAAATAAAATTTCTCTTGATACCCGGGCCCGTCGGGGATATGCGTTTTGCGATAAACGCCTAATTGACGACCATCGGCATCCATTATCATCACAGAGTTGTAATAAACATTATTGGCTTGTTCAAAAAAACTGATGGGGAGGACTACTTGTAGGGTGGCCGCCAATTGACTAAAACGAGATAACCAGGGATGCGAAATGACGGGACTGGCTAACGCGAAAAACTCTGCTTTTTGGTCTTGACAAAAATAGGGGGTCGCGAATAATTCTGGTAATAAAATAATCTGCGCCCCTTGTTGCGCCGCTTGTCGTACCAGCAATTCGGCTTTATTTAAATTGGTTTCAGTTGGCCAGGTACATGCCATTTGAATGATGGCGATAGTGGTAGTCATAATAATAGTAGATCATACTCTGGAGTCCAAACCTTTAGATTTGGACG
>DZAL01000108.1:8130-13534 GCA_022729575.1 Thiomargarita sp. | reverse complement strand
AGATTGGTCCGGGTAAGACGGCGTTGCCAAATCTGAAGATTTGGACTCCAACGCTCTCTGGAGTCCAAACCTTTAGATTTGGACGAGATTGGTCCGGGTAAGACGGCGTTGCCAAATCTGAAGATTTGGACTCCAACGCTATACTCTGTACGGTGCCACCAATGGTGCGTATGATGCACCCTACTCCCGGCCGCGCCGCAAATCTAGCGTGTACGGATAATCTGAATTTTTTTCTTCCTTGGGAATTGACAGGGGACCCGTAGGATGACCTTGTGGATAAAATTCGCTTAATGTTTTAACTTCAGGCGGCGCTTCAATCGCTCCTGGGGTATGGCCAAACGAGCTAAAACGTGAAATACGTCGGGTTTCGGCTTCATACGCATTGATCGGAAATTTATTATAACTAAGACCGCCGGGATGTGTCACATGATAAATACAACCGCCAATCGAACGACCATTCCAAGTGTCAATGAGGTCAAACACTAGGGGAGCATGTACGGGAATAGTGGGATGTAACGCCGACGGTGGTTGCCAGGCGCGGTAACGTACTCCAGCCACATATTCGCCATTGGTCCCGGTATTGTGTAACGGCACATAACGGCCATTACATGCTACCACATAGCGCGAATCGGTTAATCCCGTAACTTTAACTTGCAAGCGTTCTACGGAGGAGTCAACAAAACGTGTGGTCCCCGAGGCTACTACTTCTTCCCCTAACACATGCCAAGGTTCAATCGCTACCTGTAATTCCAATTGAATATCGCCTACTCGCAGGGTCCCATAATGCGGAAACCGAAATTCAAAGAATGGTGCCAACCAGTCGATTTGGAAGGGATAACCTTCCTGTTGTAATTCGCTCACGATGTCTTTCAGGTCTTGGCGGACAAAATGCGGTAACATAAATCGGTCATGTAATTCCGTGCCCCAACGTACCAATGGGTGACGGTAAGGAGTTTTCCAGAAACGTGCAATCAAGGCCCGCAGTAGTAGCATTTGCATCAAACTCATTCGTGCATGAGGGGGCATTTCAAATGCTCGCATTTCTACCAATCCTAATCGTCCAGTGGCGGTATCTGGCGAATACAATTTGTCAATGCAAAACTCGGCGCGGTGAGTGTTACCAGTGATATCTATCAATAAATGTCTTAACAACCGGTCGACTAACCAGGGTGCGGTAACTTCTCCTTCCGGCATCTGCTGAAAAGCAATTTCTAATTCATACAGACTTTCATGCCGGGCTTCATCTATTCTGGGTGCTTGACTGGTCGGTCCAACAAAGGGGCCCGAAAATAGGTAAGACAAACTGGGATGATGTTGCCAGTAGGTCACTAAACTACGTAATAAATCAGGACGACGTAGGATTGGACTGTCCGCTGGGGTGGGGCCACCAATGGTGACATGATTACCGCCACCGGTCCCAGTATGACGACCATCTAACATAAATTTTTCAGTCCCCAAGCGGGAGTAAAAAGCCTCTTGATAGAGAGTGGTGGTATTTTTAACCAACTCATCCCAACTATAGGCGGGTTGAATATTCACTTCAATCACGCCAGGGTCCGGGCCAATTTTGAAACTGAGTAGGCGCGAGTCAGGCGGCGGGTCATAACCTTCTAAGAAGACCGGCAGCTTTAAGTTTTTAGCCGTCATTTCAATAGAAGTTACCAAGTCTAAATAGTGCTCGAAATGGCTGAGTGGCGGCAAGAAGATGTACAAAAAACCGTGACGAACTTCTACGCACAGGGCCGTATGAATGATGGTCGTTGGCGAGGTTGGCTCAACCGGCGTGGATGATGCTACGGTCGCGGTCGCTTGAGCCGGCGATTTTGAGGCTACTGGCGACAAGTCATCGGTTTGTGCATAACGTGTTGCCACTTCGGCGTGGACTTTTAATGGTAAAGGTGAATCTGCTTCGAAGTGGCTACGCTCAGAAATAATTTCGCGTTTTTCCGTGGCTACCCAAGGTAGAGAATTGAGTGGTAATCGTAGGCCCATCGGTGAGTCGCCGGGAATCAAATACATGTCACCGCGACGAAATTCCCAGCGACTGGTGTGCCAAGGTTTAAATTTCGGCGTTGTGGAGTCAGTATAGTCGTTATCACAACGCAGTGGTAGCACGTATCCCGTCGGATTCTTCAAACCTTGTTGAGATAATAATCGGGCTAATCGTTGCCGCTCCAGATCATCTTTCAAATCGGCTTGACGAGGGTCGAGATTGGCGGGAATATTTTCTTCTTTCCAGAGATAATATAAAGTGTCCTCATAGCCAGGAATGACATATTTGGGTGCGATTCCCAAATGTTGCGCCAATTCTTGAATAAACCGCAGGGCATCTGGCGTGGTGTAGCCATATTGTTGACTCTCGTCGGCAATGAGATTATCATCTTGCCAAATCGCGACACCATCTTTGCGCCAGTAGCAACCTAAAGCCCAACGGGGTAGTTGCTCACCGGGATACCATTTACCTTGGCCGTATTGCAGAGCGCTACCAGGCCCAAATTGTTGGCGTAACCGTTTTAACAAATTGCCCGCTAATTGACGTTTCTGCGGGCCCAAGGCGGCAGTATTCCATTCATCCCCTTCCATATCATCGATCGAGACAAAAGTAGGCTCACCACCCATGGTCATACGCACGTCATTGGCTTGTAATTCCGCATCAATTTTATGTCCCAGGGCTTCAATCAATTGCCATTGCTCTTCGGTATATGGTTTAGTCACCCGCGGGTCTTCATGGATGCGTTTAATTTTATTGTGGAAGTAAAATTCGGTGTCACATTGGTCAGTGATTATTCCAGTGACCGGTGACGCACTGCCATAATCAGCAGTACAGGCTAACGGAATATGTCCTTCTCCAGCAAATAAACCAGAGGTTGGGTCCAGTCCAATCCAACCGGCCCCTGGGACATACACTTCGGCCCAGGCATGAAGGTCGGTAAAATCTTGGGTCGGGCCCGAAGGACCGTCTAAAGATTTTACATCGGCGGTCAGTTGTACTAAATAGCCTGACACAAACCGCGCGGCTAATCCTAAGTGACGTAAAATCTGCACCAGTAGCCAGCTCGTATCGCGGCAAGACCCCATGGCGTGTTCCAAAGTTTCTTCACCAGTTTGTACACCTGGGGCCAACCGAATGTTATAGCCGATGTCTTGTTGCAAACGACGATTTATATCGACAAAAAAATCTACCGTGCGTCTTTCACTGCGGTCCACTTTGGCCAACCAGGCCATGAGACGTGGGCCACTTTCGACAATTTCTAAATAAGGTAATAATTCTTTGGCTAATTTGGCCTCATATTGAAAAGGATACTTTTCCGCATAGTCTTCCAAAAAGAAGTCAAACGGGTTGATCACCGTCATTTCGGCAACCACGTCAACTTCAATGGAAAATTCACGGGTTTTGTTGGGAAATATTAACCGGGCTAAATAATTCCCAAACGGGTCTTGTTGCCAATTAATAAAATGTTCTTTTGGCGTAATTCGTAATGAATAGGCTTGAATCGGGGTACGACAATGTGGTGCGGGACGTAATCGCACAATATGAGGAGATAAAGAGACTAATTTATCATAACGATAGCGTGTGTAGTGGTTAAGTGCAACTCGAATGGCCATGGCTAATTTCCAGTGTTTAAGTAAATGAAATCTTTCATCCTTTACCAAGTTAGATTTGACAACTTTCGAAAAGTTGTCAAATCTTTACCAAGTTTTAGATTTGACAACTTTCGACAAGTTGTCAAATCGGAGTTTTAGATTTGACAACTTTCGACAAGTTGTCAAATCTTTACCAAGTTTTAGATTTGACAACTTTCGACAAGTTGTCAAATCTGAGTTTTAGATTTGACAACTTTCGAAAAGTTGTCAAATCGGAGTTTTAGATTTGACAACTTTCGAAAAGTTGTCAAATCGGTTGTGCGTAAGTAAGTTATTTAAGCATAAATAATGACATTTGGCAAACGGAAGCGGATTATGAATATACTTATATAAAGTATAACATTTCAATTTGATATTAAATAGCCTTGTTATTTTGAAAAAAATTATCTATAGTTGTCAATAATAGATATAATAATTTCTTATTTGGAGCATTAGTTATGAAATACAAACATTTATTTTATGGATGGCTAGTGACCGCTTTTTTCCTTATAAACACGCTAGTTTATGCGGATAATATGACGGTCAATTTTGGTGAAGTCTATGGTCGTGGTTTAACCATAGAAAAAGATGGTGAAATACCTTTAAACAGGATACAACTTAATAAAATTCGGGTTGATATTGAGATCCTGGTACAAAATCCGTTTGGCGAGTCGCGCACTATAGTGGTCACTGATTATTATGACTTACTGTTTAAGTCATGCTTATCAAACGATGATCGCCGTTATCTGGTACCGATTTTAACCGCCGAGGAACCAATATGTGAAAAGGATAATTTGGCGGATTTAAGTAATAGTACGGCGTATGGGGTAGCCCCAGACAGCGTACAATTAGATGTCGTCACCGGTGACCGTATTAGTCCTATTTACTTTAAATTTAATCTCGCCACATTAACTTTGGTGGAGGAGTCGATTGGATGTGGGGCCATGCAAATTCGAGTGCTGGATGAGAGCAATGGACAACCATTGGCATTTGCGCGAATTATGTTTGGTGACTTGGTCCAGTCGGCTAATGTAGAGGGACTGATTAATTTTGACCATCTTCTACCGGGTCGTTGGCAAGTTGGTGCGGCTCAAGATGGATACGAAACCCAGTGGCAAGAATTTGAGGTCTTATGTGATCTGCAATCCCCGCCGTTAACGGTCTTAGAGATGCGATTACCGCTACTACCTCCCCCACGTCAAGTTCGAATTAGTTTGGATTGGACCGATGATCGAATTGATTTTGATGCGCATTTGACCGGTCCTGAACCCGGTGCGCTGGGGAATTACAATAATGAGCCAGACCGATTTCACGTCTATTTCGGTAATAAAACCACCGGGTGCTGGGAAAACGGTTGCGTGGCGGCTCTTCATTATTCCGATGAGTTGTTAGAATCTAAACCGGAGACCATCATGGTATTACCGCCGGCCGGAAGTGATAAGTTGAGACCGGGGGTTTATCGTTATGCGATTCATCAGTTTGATGGCAAAGGTAGTTTATTAGAGGCGGGAGTCCAGGTAAGATTACAAATTGGGGACCAGTCGGAATTGGTATTCACACCACTACCGTTGCCGGAGGCGCAAGGGGAGTTAACTGGTGACAAAATGGATCTGTGGCGAGTCATTCGCTTTGAGGTGATGGAAGATGGAATGGTCAAGGCTTTGGAAGCCGAGAAAGATTATATCACCTCAGTCAATCCGAATGAAGTGAATTAAACTTAATTGGAGGGGCTAGTTTTAGATTTGACCACTTTCGACAAGTGGTCAAATCTGGTCGTTGT
>DZAL01000108.1:0-8030 GCA_022729575.1 Thiomargarita sp. | reverse complement strand
GGAGGGGGCTGGTTTTAGATTTGACCACTTTCGACAAGTGGTCAAATCTGGTCGTTGTGGAGGGGGCTGGTTTTAGATTTGACCACTTTCGACAAGTGGTCAAATCTGGTCGTCGGTTTCTTTTCTGATACACTTTTACCTTCAATAAATAATACTCTATCTTAAGAAAATGGGTGTTTCTAAATTGGCTTTCTAATGGTACAATTATCGCGTTAAACTTTTATAGCTAAACTAATGTTGTTAAAATCATTCAATGACTTAATTTCGAAAGTGTCTGGCCAATTTCATATTCGAGTGATTCTGATTGTACCATTCACTATTCAAATCATCCTCGCGGTAGGCATGACCGGCTATCTTTCCTATCATAATGGGCAAGTGGCAGTTAACGATTTAGTGACACAATTACATCGAGAAATCACTGATCGTATTCAACAATATATCAATAATTATCTTAATATTCCCTCCTTGGTGGTCCAAATTAATTCCGATGCCATTCGCAACGCGCAACTGGATTTGAATAATTTACCAGGTTGGTTGCCTCATCTGTTTAAACAAAGTCAAATTTTTGATTCTCTCAGTTTTATATACTGTGGTAGTGAAAAAGGAGATTACATTGCTTTGCAACGATTAGAAGACAATTCCTTGGCATATAACATAAAAGATTCTCACACCAAGGGTTTGATGGACGAGTATACTCTGGATGAAGAAGGCAACCCAACCAATTTGAATAAACCACAATCTTATGATCCGCGCCAACGTCCTTGGTACCAAACTGCGGCGAAGACCGGTAAACCACTGTGGACCAATATTTATCAATTTATCGGCTTGACCGGCACTGAGCAATTGGGAATGAGTTTTGTCTATCCATTTTATAAAGAAACTACAACGGGTGAACCAGGTCCGTTAGGCGGAGTCTTAGGGGCCGATTTTACGCTGTCTCGTATCAGTGAATTTCTTCGCAGTGTCAAAGTCGGAAAATCCGGCAAAACCTTTATCATAGAACGTTCTGGTTTATTGGTAGGCGGCTCCTTTCCCTATCCATCGTTTAATGAACAACATAATCGCGTGTCCGCCTTTGAAATCGACGATACGCTCATCCAAGCTACCACTGAATATCTTTCTCAATATTTTGGTAATTTTAACCAAATTCGCCAAGGTCAAGAACTCAGTTTTAAATTTAATGGGCAACGTCAACTCATTCATGTTAAACCATTTTTTACCAATTTCAATTTAGACTGGCTGATTATTGTCGTGGTACCAGAAGCGGATTTTATGTCAGAAATCAATGCCAATACGCAACTGACCATTCTATTAAGTTTAATCGCACTCATGTTAGCCACCTTATTTGGCGTGTTTACTTCACGTTGGATTGTACACCCGATTTTACGCTTAAATGAAGCCGCTAAAGAATTGGCCGGCGGAGACTGGAATCAAACTTTACCCACTAACCGTTCTGATGAATTGGGTGAATTAGCGAAATCATTCAATAGTATGGCCAAACAACTTAAGCAATCATTCGGTGCCTTGGAAACTAAAAACGCGGATTTGCGACGTTTAGACCAACTGAAAAATGAATTTTTGGCCAATACTTCCCATGAACTTCGTACCCCACTGAACGGGATTATTGGCATTGCGGAATCTCTCATTGATGGTGCTACCGGCAACTTACCTAAAGAAACCTGTGCTAATTTACGCATGATCGTGGTCAGCGGTCGGCGACTGGCTAACCTCGTTAACAATATTTTAGATTTTGCTAAATTACGTCATAAAAACATCGAGTTACAAACTAAGTCGGTAGGCCTCAGAGAAATTGTTGAGGTCGTGTTTACCCTCAGTCACCCCCTGATTGTCAAAAAAGAATTGCAATTTATTAACCATATTGCACCTGATTTACCGCCAGCTTTGGCGGATGAAAATCGATTACAACAAATTTTGCATAATTTGGTAAGTAATGCGGTCAAATTTACTGAACATGGTACCATTGAAATTGCGGCCAAAATCGAAGAAATTCCATCCTCCTCATTACCGAATCCCAACAGTAGCTATTTAGCCATCACCGTCTCCGACACTGGTATTGGCATTGCCGAAGACAAATTGGAGCGGATTTTTGAATATTTTGAACAGGCGGATGGTTCCACTGCCAGATTATATGGTGGCACCGGTTTAGGGTTGGCCGTGACGAAGAAATTAGTGGAACTTCATGGTGGACAAATCGTCGTGACTTCACAACTCGGTCAAGGTTCTCAGTTTACTTTTACCTTGCCTATAGCACCGCCAGAAAAAACGGTCAATTTAGCTGACCTCAATGAAAAACCGGAGGCGAATCTCGATCCTTTACTGAAAAGAGGAATTCTGCCAGAAAAGTTCGAAGTCGAGATGGAAGAAGTAGAACCTACTTCGGTGCCTAATCCCAATAATTCAATGTCAACTGGCTTTAAGATTTTAGTCGTCGATGACGAAATGGTCAACTTGCAAGTGCTCATTAATCATCTATCATTGGCTAATTATGCGATTACCAAAGCCATTAATGGGATAGTAGCACTCGAAATGATTGAACGCGGCTATCGCCCAGACCTCATTTTGTTAGATGTGATGATGCCGAAGATGACAGGATATGAAGTTTGTCGAAAATTACGCGAACGATTTCCGGTCAATGAATTACCCGTGTTAATGTTAACCGCGAAAAATCAGGTCTCCGATTTAGTGGAAGGTCTTAATTCCGGGGCTAACGATTACTTGACCAAACCGATTTCCAAGAATGAGTTAATTGCACGACTCAAAATGCACTTAGAATTAGCCAATTTAAATATTGCTTATGGTCGTTTTGTCCCGCGACAATTTTTACAATTTTTAAATAAGGAAAGTATTGTCGAAGTACAACTCGGTGACCAAGTTCAAAAGGAGATGTCGATTTTATTTTCGGATATTCGCGCCTTTACCACGCTATCGGAAAATATGTCACCGGCCGATAATTTTAAATTTATAAACTCTTACTTAAGTTATATGGAACCAGTGATTATTGAATACGAAGGCTTTATCGACAAATATATTGGTGATGCCATTATGGCCTTGTTTGGAGGTCAAGCCGACCAAGCAGTAAAAGCTGGGATTAGCATGTTACAACAATTGATAGAATACAATCGACAGCGAGTTGAGAAGGGAGACGTGCCCATTCAAATCGGCATTGGGATTAATACCGGGACCTTAATGTTAGGCACCGTCGGTGGACCGCAACGAATGGATGGCACGGTTATCAGTGATGCCGTCAACTTAGCTGCTAGAATTGAAGAATTGACTAAAAATTATGGCGTTTCTTTACTCATTAGTCATCACACTTATTCCAGATTACAACAGCGAGAGGATTACGCTATTCGCATGATTGACCAGGTGAAAGTGAAAGGTAAGTCAGAATTGGTCACGGTTTATGAAGTATTTGAGGCAGACTTTCCAGAAAATAAAGCGGGGAAATTGGCCACCAAGGAGATTTTTTTGAAAGCGTTAACTTATTATCAAGCACAAAATTTTGAGTCAGCCACCCCGTTATTTGAGGCCTGTCTGTCTCACAATCCATTAGATAGCGTGGCTGAAATTTACTTAAAACATGGTACATCCGTTGCTCTAAACCAAAAGGTTCTGAACCACCCCTAGCCCCTCCTTGCTAAGGCGGGGAATAGATACCACCTGAGTTGCCAGGGATACTCCCCTCCTTAACCAGGAGGGGTTGGGGGTGGTTGAGTTAAACGACAGGGATACTCCCCTCCTTAACCAGGAGGGGTTGGGGGTGGTTGAGTTAAACGACTATCAATACCCCATTATCAATCATCAATCATCAACCATCAATCATCATCTTACCAACCATCCCATGCCGAAAAGTCCTGTCTTAGCGAGCTTCCTCCTTCTTAGTTGGCTCCTTTTTACCCCCACCGCCTGGCGACGCTACATTACTGGCATTGACCCCAATTTATCTCCGCATTTTGCACTGAGTGAATTAACCTGGCAACATTGGAAACAACCGGCTCTGCAACAACTACTTCTCTTGGGACACGGCTTCTGGCCGCTCTGGAGTAGCATGATAGTCAGTTTAGGCTTATGGTTACTAGACACTCCCAGTGAAAATATTATATTAACTGGCTGCTATACGTTGTTACTGAGTGCCGTAGGAGGATTTTTAGGCAGTCTCACTGTTTCCGTGGCTTTTGGCATCATAGTCAGTGCGCTAGGAAGTATTTTACTCAGTTTCCCCGTCGGAATCGCCGGCAAAATCATCTTTAGTATGGCGGAAAACGTAGCCATTGCCGTGATGCTCACCATGTCTAACTTGCCATTTGCCTCCGCGGACCAGGCGTTTAATTATTCACCAGCATTATGGACCGTACTTTTGGGCACTTTGGCGGCCAGCCTCGCCGGTAATATTATGTATAGCACCACCAAAACCGTTTATGGTCCACCAGCGCATCGGCAAATTGGCAGTGGAGTCATTGGTGCCGGTGTCAGTAGCCTCGTCTTATTTCTACTCACTGCATTTATGGGTAGCACTGCTTACGCCGTTTCGATCTTGATTGTAAACGGGGTCTGGTTTAGTTTAGCGTATGATGGATTAATTAACCTGGTATTTAGTTTATCGTTAGGCTTGATGGTCTTTTTGCACCACCGGCATTGGCCTTCGACCTTATTTTGGGGATTCAGTGCCAGTCTCTTACTGGGAATCTCTACTTTTCTCAAACATCAATTTCACACTTCCTTATCCCTAAGTTTATTTTTTGATGGCATTCAAGGTGGTATCGAAAACGCCATGCTGTACACCCTACTCTTTGCTTTCCCCTACCTGCTTGCTACTCGTATTGCCACGCCCGGCGCCGGTATTATTGCCGGCATTTTTGGGAGTGCTGGCTCTTATCTGGTTTTTGCCATGATGACTGATAGTCAGTCTTTACAACATCTCATCCCCCTAATGCTCTTAGCCACAGCCCTGGGACTTAGTTTAAATGGGTGGCGACCCTTATTAATGTTTCCCTTGTTGGCCGCGTGGAATCTGATTTTATATCGTACTGACGAGCAACGTAAAGACTCGAAACGCAGCTTGTTACGTTGGCATTCCGCGTTTTGGGATGAACATCAATTTCTCCCCCTATTTGGTTTAGAAAGCTATTTAGTCATGGTCACTGAGCGTCATCCCGCCGAAGGACGCGCCGCCTTAGAATATATCAGTAACGGTTTTCAAAGTTGGGCCGCCCAAGAAGCCCAAATTGAATTAGATGCCCGTCGTTTGCAAGCCTGTCATCAAGCCAAAACGATTGGTGCCGCACACCGCAGTTTAGCGGTAGGAGAATTAAACAGTCCCGTTGGCGCTTTGCTACGCAGTTTTAGTCGGATCAGTCGAGATGTCGAAGCTGCCTTAGCCCAAGAGAGTACTTATAATCAACGGTTAGCCTTAGATTCCGTGGAAGAACGTTTAGACGGTTTATTACGCGAATTAACTCGCTCTTCGGAACCGTATGCCAGAAGATTTCGTCCCATTGCTGAACGCTGGCGACAAACGATAGCGGATTATATTAAAACGCTGACGGCAGCGGTGGAGAGTCGGCAAGAAATAAGCAATCCTTATATTATTGGCATTCCCTTGACTGAGCATCAAGAAATTTTTGTTGGACGTGGTGATGTCAGTGAAAGTATTGAGAAATTATTATTAGATGTGCGCTGTCCTCCCTTATTACTTTATGGGCAACGTCGCACGGGTAAAACTTCGCTACTAAATAATTTAGGCAAATTGTTACCGTGGAAAATTATTCCGTTATTTGTGGACCTGCAAGGGCCAACTTCGCTGGCGAAAAATTATCAAGGTTTTCTATATAATATCAGCCGAGCGATGCTCACCACCGCGAAACGGCATCGAGAATTACAATTACCCGTTTTGAGTCGTGAGCAATTGAATGAGGACCCATTTACCAGTTTTGACGAATGGTTGGACCACATTGAACGCGAGATTGACCCTGCGCAAACCTTATTACTGATTTTGGATGAGTTTAGTGCGTTAGAACATATTTTCAATAAAAAACTACTCGATGAAGAATCCGTGTTAGGGATGTTTCGTCACTTGATTCAACATCGGCCCCGCATCAAAATTCTCCTATCTGGCTCTCATACTATTGATGAATTTGAACGCTGGGCTAGTTACTTAATCAATGTCCAAGTGGTTCATATTAGCTATTTGCAAACCAAAGAAGCCTTGCAATTAATCGAACAACCGGTGAAAGAGTTTGCACTATGTTATGAATCATCTGCCAGTGAGCGAGTGTTACAACTTACTCGCGGTCATCCCGCGTTGATTCAACTGATTTGTTCAGAAATTGTCTCCATCAAGAATAAGCAAAATATTCAAGAGCGTCGTTTAGCACGAATGAGAGATGTAGAAGCAGCAATTCCTGGGGCTTTACAACATGGTCGGTTTTTCTTTGCCGACATTGCGAATAATCAAGTTTCTCCTTCGGAATTGATGCTGTTACGTTTTTTGGCGGCTCAAGGCGAAAATGCAGTAGTGACTACTACGCTGTTGAAAGCTAATGGTCATGACGATTACGAAACCGCCATGACCAATTTATTGCGACGAGAATTAATAGAAGCGGTGGCGAATGGCTATCGTTTTCAAGTAGAATTGATACGACGTTGGTTTGTTTAAGTGTGGTAAGTGAACTTTTAAGAAAAGATTATTAATATCAAAAAGTTTACGCGGATTGTAGGCTATAATCAAACTAAATTTCAAGTGTAGAGTAAAAAATTTTTTGGTAATACTGAACCGGGTAATAATAACGCTGGTGACAACCCCCGCAGGAGATTGGAAAGACTTACGAGTTTATTATTACTGGCGATGATTTGACATTTTTAGCAGAATTCATTACCATAGAATACGTTAGCACTTTAAAAATGACCATTTTCAATTTACCAAGAACCCCTCGTTCCCAACCCTCGTTCCCACGCGCCAGCGGTCAGCCTTATACACAAGTCCCGCGGCGCCTCTGTAACAGATTGATTTATAAGGAAAGACCTCAATTGGACGCACTTATTAAAGTCTTTGTAAATCAAATACATAAAAACTTGTGTATAAGGCTGACCGCGCCAGCGTCGCGGCACCGACGTTTCCACGCTGGCGCATTTGGAATGATGGTTATCACCCACATTGCATCACTAAGCACTGAAGCAAAAATTCGGCGGTATTTTCCACCCGGCCCCTCTCCCAGAGGGAGAGGAGCGAAAGAACATACGAGAAAATTTCTGCTTCAGTATTTACCATAAATTTAAGGAATTTTTTAATTCAATGATAACTTCTCACCCTCCTCATGAGCGTTTGGTTAAAAACCTATACGCCCAAGGCATACAGAATAAAGCCGTGTTGGAAGCCATTCGGGCGACTCCACGTCACTTGTTTGTTGATAAATCTTTATCACGTCATGCCTATGCCGACCATCCGTTACCGATTGGATATGGACAAACTATTTCACAACCTTATATAGTGGCGAGGATGACCGAAGTGTTATTAAGCCAAGGCCCATTAAGTAAAGTGTTGGAAATTGGGACCGGCTGTGGTTATCAAACGGCTATTCTCGCACAACTGGTCAATCAAGTCTATACGGTGGAACGAATCAAAGATTTATCGTTGCAGGCACGAGACAATTTGAATGCTTTGGGAATCACTAACGTGCAATTTTGCCATGCGGATGGACAATGGGGATGGGTTGATTACGCCCCTTATCCGGGTATTATCGTGACTGCCGCCCCTTCTACCATTCCAGAAAATTTGTTAGAACAATTGACGATAGGAGGTTGTTTAGTCATTCCGGTTGGTCCTACTTATGGACCGCAGGTCCTATCTAAAGTGATTCGTACTCGAAGTAGTTATGAACAATATCAGTTAGATCATGTCAGTTTTGTGCCTTTATGTAAAGGTACCAGTTAATGCTGTAAAACGAGAAAACTAGCCGTTGGAGTCCGGAATTTATTCCGTCTTAGAAGTTGGAGTCCGGAATTTATTCCGT
>DZAL01000107.1:12769-19568 GCA_022729575.1 Thiomargarita sp. | reverse complement strand
ATGTTTAGTAGTTTATGTTAGTGTATAGTAACATTTCTATAACTATTTGTCAACCCTTCACCCGTTAACAGGTTCTCTGGGATTCTGAGAGCTACGTTCGATTTTGGCAAAATAAGGGATCGCAATTCCTAGTCGCGGTGCCAATTCTTCACGGCTAAGAGGCGACCTAATTCTGGCTAAAGCAACTGGATTTTGAACCTAAACCGAGACCACGGTCCAACCCCACTGCCATTAAGTTAAGCTCAAGTTACGGCGTTGGAGTCCAAACCTTCAGATTTGGCAGCGCCGTCTCACCTTAACCAATCTCGTCCAAATCTGAAGGTTTGGACACCAACGCGGCTTAACTGCGCCGCCAAAACTCCAACAGGTTATAGAACACAGGTCCGGTTAGGAAGTTCAAAACCTGACCAATTTTAAAAACCTTTAGAGTCGTGGGTACTATGTGTTGTTCACACACTAAAATAGGTGTCGCAAACAAGGTTATTCCGTTGTTATGGTTATGGTTAAGTCGAAGTAAATCGATCAATAACATACGCTTTATATATTTAAAAAATAATACGTAAGGTGAGTAAGAAATTTGAAAATTGCATTTACTATAATTTACGTGTTAAAATGAAATATTCAAGTAAACGTACAGCCATTTAAACTTTTTACGAACCAGCAATGAAACTAAATCAACAGCTACTAGCTTTATTCTGTCAAACCAGCTTTTTGTGGTTAATTGTGGCTTTCCTTAGCGGTTGTGAGAATCCTCCCACAGGTGCGGTGACTGCATCTGCCAATGAATCTCAAACTGCTGGCCAAAAAAAACCACCTAATTATATTAGAATACCTTTTCAAGGGGATGTTTCTACCTTTGATCCAGGATTAACTTTTGAATTAGTTCAAATCGAAATCGTTGGGCAACTGTTTGTCGGTTTAACTAATTTTGATCATAATGCCTATCAGGCCATACCAGATTTAGCTACCGATTGGCAAATCAGCACGGATGGTACGGTGTATACCTTTCATTTACGTAAGGATGCTAAATGGACTAATGGTGAGCCAATCACTGCGCATGATGTCGTCTGGGCGATTCAACGTAATGTGGCGCCAGAAACGAAGTCTCCTAATGCGTTTAGTCTATATGTTATCAAAAATGCCCAAGCTATCAATAAAGGGGAGTTTACGGTGCCAACTGCTCAAGCTGCCACTAAGAAGGATAAAACCGATAACACGCCGTCTGCCGCTACGCCTCCTGCGCAAACGTCTTCTCCTTCTCAACCTTTACCTCCTGCCATAGCAGCGCAGTTGGGGGTACGAGCGATAGATGATTATACGGTTGAGTTTACTTTGGAACATTCCGCGGCTTATTTTCCCGCATTGGTTAATATGTGGACTTACCGCCCGTTGCCGCGCAAAGTGATTGAGCAACATGGGGAAGATTGGATTTTACCACAATTCATTCAAACCAGTGGGCCTTATAAACTTAGTGATTGGAAAAAAGGTTCTCAACTTATTTTGACTAAAAATCCTCAGTATTATGATAAAGATAAAGTGAACATTCCAGAAATACATTATTACACGGTGCCAGAAAATTCACTTGGGTTAGCGATGTACGAACAAAATGAGTTGGATATTATGGGAGGTCAAGTTTATCTGGATTTACCACAAACCGAAATTCCACGGATTAAGACAGATCCGGTGTTGCGTAGAGATTTAAAGGTCAGTCCTTTGTTCTGTACCGAATGGTATGGTTTTAACACCCGGTTACCTCCAGTCAATAATCCTTTAGTGCGTAAAGCCATTGCCGCGGCGATTGACAAACAGACATTAATTGACGTAGTGATTAAAGGCGCGGAAGCACCTGCTACTACGTTCACTCGTCCCCCAGTGTTTGGTGCGGTGGCGCCGGAGGAGAATGTAGGCATTGCGTTTAATCCTAAACAGGCCCGTAATTGGTTGGCCGAAGCCGGTTATCCTGACGGGAAGGATTTTCCTCCTCTGGTATTGATGTATAATGTTTCTGAAGTTCGTAGTGAGGTGGCTAAAGCGGTCAAGACTATTCTCAAACATTACTTGAATATTGAAATTCAAATTCAACCCGAAGAATTTGATCATTACATGGAAACGTTAGATCATCCCACGCAGACCACTCCGCAGATGTTTCGTGCTGGCTGGTGCTCCGACTATCCCGATGCGAATAACTGGTTGTATGAAATGTTTCATCCCAAAAGTGGCTATAATTGGATTGGCTGGGACAATGAGGAGTTTGCTAAATTGACCGAGCAAGCACAACGAGAAGTGGACCCAGAGAAGCGGAAAAAATTATATCGTCAAGCGGAACAAATTCTTAATGAGCAAGAGGCGGCGATAGTACCTCTGTACTTTTCCAATGCTCAATTTTTAGTGAATCCGCGGATAAAAAACTGGTTTAATATGGCTTTTGGCGGACAACACATTAACAATTGGAGCTTAGAATAGGTTAACCACCCCCAACCTCTCCTTGGTAAGGAGGGGAGTGTCCTTCTGGTCTCTTTTCAAATAAATACTTACTGTAGGTAGTCTTTAACATGGCTGAAAAAACCGAAAAAACTGAAAACAAGATAATTTCTATCTCATCTCCTTTTTCCAAACCACCTCCTGTGGTAGCGACCAAAGTAGCATTAAAACCGAAAAAACGACCTTGGTGGCACTTTCTGTTTGCCAGTGGCTTGTTACTGGGATTAATCATAGCAATCTGGTATGCCTGGCAACAAACAATCCAGATGAAAGAAAATACCTTATATGTGGCTATTGCCGGCCCGATGACGGGTTCCGCCGCCGCCAATGGTAAAGCCATGCGTGAAGGTGTGCAACTCTACCTGGACCAAGTCAATAAATCTGGCGGAATTGCTGGAAAACAACTTAAATTATTGGCTTATGATGACCAAAATAAAGTTGATTTAGCGAAACAGGTGGCTGAAGAGATTGCGACTAACAGCAAAGCATTGGCGGTGATTGGACATCAAACCAGCTCGGCGACTTTAGCGGCCGGGGCGGTTTATAAAAAATATGGTATTCCCGCGATCACTGGCACGGCGACGGCTGATTCTATCACGGTAGATAACGATTGGTACTTTCGCATTATTTTTACTAATAGCGACCAAGGTGCCTTAATGGCAAACTACATGCGTAAAGTGCTCAATTATGATAGCGCCAGCATTATTTATGACGAAGATGTGTTTGGTTTAAGTTTGGCCAATGCTTTTTTGCAGACCGCGAAGATGATTGGGTTAGGGATAGACCATCAGTGGAGTTTTAAAATCGACGATAAAAAAGACCCCGCGGAGAAGAAACTAATTGCTAGTGAGGTCATTCGAAAAATGGTTGCGACTTTAGCCGAGTCTGAGGAACCGAAAACGTTATTTGTAGCTATTCATACTGAAGAAGCCATCGAAGCCGTGGCGGCCCTGAAACGTCTTAATTATGTTCAAATTGTCGGGGCCGATCCGTTTTCGACCAGTGCTTTTATGGAGCTTATTGGCAAATATCCGCAAGAACGTACTCAACCTGGTTATTATACCGATGGTATTTACACCACGTCTCCTTTTCTCAGTGATATTGCCAGTGAATTTGCACAAACCTTCCGTCAAGCCTTTTTGGAACAATATGAAGAGGAACCAGCCATTAATGCGGCTATGTACTATGATGCGGCTATAGTCGCGGTCAATGGCATTCGTAACTTAATCGAGTCAGCGCCAACTTCAAAAAGCGCCACTTTAGCCGAGCAACGTGAACAAGTGAAGAATAATTTATGGCAACTATCTACTTTTGAAAAATCAGTGGAAGGAGTCACGGGCTATATTTACTTTGCGCAACGCGGTGATGCCGTTAAATCAATTCCCATCGGCATCTATAAAAACGGTAAACCAGTAGTGGCGCTCTATCAATTTCAACCGTTAACCGATTTGCGTAGTGTTGACAACTTGTTACAAGAAGTATTGGATAATCAGATTGTTAACGTTAATGGCAAATTCATGCGTAAAGCGCAAGTGGTTTATACCGGAATTGATTTTAATGAACTCAGTGAACTCAATATCCGTAATTCTACGTTCAAAGCCGATTTTTACTTATGGTTCCGCTTTCATGGCCAGTTTGACCAGGAGGACATTGAGTTTGCGAATCTGGCCGATGCTACCAAAAATCTCAAGCCATTAGGTAAAACGATTGTTGACCAGGTGTCAAAAGTAGAAAAAAATATGGTGATCAAAACTTATCATGTGAAGACTGACTTTAAAGTGAATTTCGATTTTCACGATTTTCCCCTAGATAAACAGATTTTACCCATCAAATTCCGTCATCGAAAATTAACCCGCGATCGATTAATTTATGTGACTGACCGCTTAGGTATGAAACAGTATCAAGGAGACACGGAGAGCATTGTTAAAGGTTTTGACAAGAAAAAAGTCTTTGCGATTGGTGGCTGGAAAGTCGATCAACTGGCTTTATTTCAGGATACTAAGAAAAATGACTCTAACCTGGGGGTACCAGAATTATTCAATTCGCAACAACATATTGAATATTCTCAATTCAATGCGCAAATCGGCATTCAACGTTATCTATTAGGATTTTTACTGAAGAATTTGGTCGCTATTTCGTTTCTGGTAGTGTTGGGTTATTTCTCCTTTTTTATTCCAATTTCTGGGTTTCCCACCCGTCTGGCTTTGGGCACCAGTTTAATTATGACGACTTCTTTGTTCCATTTGAAATTATCTTCTGAACTGGCTAACATTGACTATATCGTCTTGATCGAATATGTGTTCTATCTGATTTACTTTTTAGCGGTGTTTGTGATTATCGTCTCGGTTTATTCTCATGCCCAGGCTACCAATAATCCTGCGGGCAGTAAAGCACTGATAGCTAAGGTCAATTTAGTGGGTAAAATTGTTTATCCGTTGATGATTGCCACCATGATTGCCGTATTGTTTTTCCTATATCGTCAGGTGATTATGGGGTAATATGACATGGATCAACTGTTAATAAAATCACCTTACCGTGAGTTAACTGTAGTTGCGGTACTGTTTGGGATAGTTCAAGGAATTATTCTCAACGTAGCGTTTACCTATATTGCGCTTAAATTAGGTTTTGGGATGGGCGCTTCTCCGATTGCCGCCATGTTAGGGTATGTCTTTTTGCGAATCATCTTACGTAAAGGCACGATTGTAGAGAATAATATTAACCAAAGTATTGCTTCCGGTATTAGTTCCGCCGGCGTGGGAGTCGTCTTTGTCCTGCCCGCTATTTTCTTGCTACAGGCGCAAAATCCGACGTTAACTTTTCCGCTTTGGCCATTGTTGGTTGCCAGCATTGCAGGAGCTATTCTAGGCGTGGTGTTACTGATACCGTTACGCAAACAACTCATTGAAATTGAACGTTTGCGCTTTCCCTCCGGGGTCGCGGTCGCCGCCTTGATGCGCACGGGGGCGACCAATCTTGACCAAGCCAAACTTTTAGGCATTGGTTTCTTGCTCAGTGCGCTTTGGAAAATACTGATGTTAACAGGATGGTTTAACTCGCCAGGGATTCTGGAAAATGATGAGCTTAATCTCAATTTAGGGATTTTACCGGCGTATCTAGCGCCGTCCCTCTATTTATCTCCCATGAATTTTGCCGCGGGCCTATTGGCGGGCCGGGCGGGCCTACCTTTTCTCTTCGGCGGCATCTTAGGGTGGTGGATAATTTCACCGGTGGTGGTCCATTTAGAATGGATTCCGACTCAGTTAGATAGTCAAACCGTAGTCAACTTTATCTATGACTATATGTTACGACCGCTGGGAATTGGCATTTTACTCGGCGCCGCGTTTATGGAGGTCGTTATAAATTTTCCGGCGATTAAAAATGCGTTCATTTCCCTGTTGGCCGCGACTCGTCAGACTAAAATAACCGCCACTAATCAATACCGTGGTGACGAGGCACCGTTATGGTTATTGATAACGGGAGGGGTGATGGCGGTAGTATTTCTCTTGGTGGCCGCCTGGTCAACGGCTGATATTAGTTTTTGGCAAGCACTACTCACCGCAGTCTTAGGGACTTTATGGCTAGGTTTGGCAGGATTGGTCGTGGCTAAAACTACGGGGTTAACTGATATGTCTCCCATTTCTGGAATTGCGTTAGTATCAGTCACCGTTATGATGTTGTTAGTCAATGGCAATATTCTGGCGACCTTAATTCTTACCATTACCGTCGCGGTAGCGATTGGCCAAAGTGCCGACATGATGGAAGATTTAAAAACGGGGTTTTTAGTAGGCAGTCGTCCGATTTTACAGCAAATAGTGCAAATTGGAATTTCTTGGATCGGCGTGATCATTGCGTTTGCCACTATTTATGTGTTGTGGCATCATGGGGTTGGTGGACAACATGGTTTCGGTCCTGACACGGCTCTGCCGGCACCGCAAGCGGCCACTTTGACCAGTATCATTGAATCGGTTAAAAATGCTTCAGTGCCCACCGATAAATTTGTTTTAGGCGGAATAGTGGGTTTATTATTGGGAGTAGCACCGATTTCTGGATTGGGAATACTCATAGGATTGGCGATGTATTTGCCCTTTTCCATTACCCTGGGTTATGGCATAGGCTGTTTAGCTCAAATGTGGCTACTGCGCCAACACGGAGTTTCCTTTATCGAAGAGAAAATGGTGCCACTGGCCGCCGGTTTAATTTTAGGCGAGGCGATAATTAGTGTGGCTTCTGCATTTTATGAAATTATTTAAGTCTAAACCTTAAACCACCCCCTACCCCTCCTTGTAAAGGAGGGGAGAAACCACCACCCCCTACCCCT
>DZAL01000107.1:11907-12669 GCA_022729575.1 Thiomargarita sp. | reverse complement strand
CCCCTACCCCTCCTTGTAAAGGAGGGGAGAAACCACCACCCCCTACCCCTCCTTGTAAAGGAGGGGAGAAACCACCACCCCCTACCCCTCCTTGGTAAGGAGGTGGAGTGACCTCCCCTCTTCCTCCCCTCCTTACCAAGGAGGGGTTGGGGGTGGTGTACATTCACAATTCACTGACTATCTATTATGGGACAAATCATTTTTAGTATTGGTATCATCATGGCGTTAATCACCGCGGCCAAACTACCAGCACCAGAGGCCGCTTGGTCAACCTCGCTACCTTGGTATGGGTTAGCGGTAGGAATTACTCTCGTCGGACTTTGGCTCTGGCATCGGGCGCAATCTTCGCTGGAGAAGAAATATCACGCGGCGAGCGTGGCTAACTCTACTGGCACCGCTAAAACGAATTTAGTGGGATTACTTATTAAATTAGAGACTGAAATCAAAAATCTCTCTCAAGACCTGAAGAGTTTAACCAGTGAAGACATCATTATTCGAGTTGAACGCATCTTACAGCTTTATCTTTGGCCCGTGGTCACTCAACAAGGACAATTTATTCACTGGCTAGACCGTACACAAACTCTCCATATTATACTTACCGTGGCAGAAACCGAGCGATTATTGAATCGAATCTGGTCTGCTACTACTGATGGTTATTTAGAGGAGGCTTATCGTCTGGGCCCCCAAATAGTCAATATTTGGAAAGAAGGTGCCGTAACAAATCTAACCGGGGTCAAGATTTGACAACTTTCGCAAAGTTGT
>DZAL01000107.1:0-11807 GCA_022729575.1 Thiomargarita sp. | reverse complement strand
CAAATCTAAATCGGGGTCAAGATTTGACAACTTTCGCAAAGTTGTCAAATCTAAATCGGGGTCAAGATTTGACAACTTTCGCAAAGTTGTCAAATCTAAAACCCCAATTTACCTTAACAACATACTCAAAGCCTCTAACTCTGCCACTGCGGTTTCCAAAATTCCCCACCGCTCTTCTTCCAAGTGCCGTTTTACAGGTGCCGATTCTGCGATCAACCCATCCCACGCTAATTGGTCCTGATAAGTAGCCAACATTTGTCGAGTAAAACTGCGCCAATAGCCAGGTTTTTCTTGGCGCGGAAGTTGTCCTAGCGGGTCATCGCCATAAGCTAATTCAAAAGGTTTTAGATGATTGCGCGTTAACCGGAAATAGGGGACAACTGTCGGAAAACGGCTACGTGCATCATAAAACCAAGTGACCTCGGTTGGTTCCAACGGTTGCTGACCACGCCGAAAAAATAGGACCTGAGCGGCTATTTTATGCGGATAAAAAGTCCCCAATGGTAATCGTAACACGGTATGTACCACACAAGTTTCTAGCAACATTCGACGGACCTGTTGAGCAGGACCTGGGGCCGTACACAGCCAATCCGGTACAATCACCGCCGCCCGCCCCCCAGGTTTCAAGCTATGAAAAATCTGTTGTAACCAAGCTAATGACGCATCGGGCTTACTAAAATTATCAATGGCTTCATTGGCAAACACCAACATACTAAATATCACATCCGCTGGGGGCCAAGAGGAGTTATCAGCGACTAAACTATCGCCCCATTGCACTGGCAATCGGTTAACATATTGAATATTATGTAATAAACAATTCATTAACGCCAACCGTTGTTGTTCCAAATTTTGCTCCATTCCGAGTAACCACGGTTGCTCTTCCCAACTCTCCGATGAGTCTGCTTCAAGGTCTTCGCTGACTACTTGAATGTATTGGTCCGCGGCTACTAAAAAACGGGCGGTGCCGGCCAATGGATCCGCTATCAATTCTCCCGGTTGCGGCTGGGTTAAAATCACCATCGTATCGATTAAGCTACGTGGTGGCATTAACCAATGACAGCTCTCCTCACGCGCATATTGCTCTAACAAACATTCGTATAATTCTCCTAAATCATCGATCGGTACTTTATCCACCACCGTTAGCGCAGTTACCATCTGAGTCAGTTGCTCTGGTCGTGTTAAAGCAGTACGAGCTTGCATCAAAATAGTTGCAATATGCTTATCATTTACTTGTTGTAGTTTGGCTAAAGCTTCTTGATAATAATGATATTGCTTAATACCCTTTTGACTGACTAATATATCCCAGCTATAACGAGTAGTCACCCCATAAATCGGTGCCAGTTTCAATAGTAATAACCAACTAAATTCAGTTAGATAATGATGGTAAGACAACCCCTCTTTAGACAACTGCTTGGCAGGGGCCCACAATTCTTTAGCAATCTCAACAATAGTATTCATAGCTAAAGTATAATTGAGATTCAAAAAATTATTTAGTCAATAATTACTGGTCCGCTGAGTAAAGTATGATTAAATAAGTGCATAACACCTACTTTACTGCGGTGTGTAGGACGCACCTTGGCATTGAATCCATATTTAGACAAAATTAAAATTATGATGACAGTAAAAGACTTAATGAATAATGAATTATACACCCTCAAATCGACAGATAATGTCCATCAAGCGCGTGAATTGATGTTGGAAAAACGTATTCGACATGTCCCTATTGTGGATGACTTGGGCGAATTTGTCGGACTCTTGACCAAACGCGATGTGTTAGCGGCCTCGGTGTCCGTATTAGCCGAGATTGATAATAACGAGCGTGATGAATTAGAATCACATATTCCAATCAGTGAAATAATGATTACAGAAGTCATCGTGGCCGAGGAAGAGACACCACTATATGAGGCCGCAAAATTTATGCTCGACCAAAAACATGGTTGTTTGCCCATTTTACGCAATAATCAACTGGTTGGTATTTTAACCGAAGCTGATTTTGTCAGATTAGCTGTTCATTTAATGGAAAAATTGGCCGTTTATGAAGGTGCTACTTCTCCATTGCCACCTGATTACCATTGAATTTTATTCTACATGCCCTCATACAAGTAGTTAGTCTTAACCAAATGGCAGTGGCAAACTATTAGGTGGCTTAGATTTGACAACTTTCTGAAAGTTGTCAAATCTTAACTTAACCCAAACACTGGAATTTATTTAATTTATTTAAGGAGAAACCTAAATGGCTGATGTCTCACAGCAGCAAATCGAAACCGCACTAGCAAATTATGTGGACCCCTATCTACAAAAAGATTTAGTGGCCGCCAAAGTAGTCAAAAATATTCGCATTGATGGTGATAAAGTGACGGTGGAATTAACTTTTGGTTTTCCAACCAAAGGTTATAATGACACCCTGACCCAACAACTGCAAGCCAACATTGCTGTAGTACCAGGCGTAGGTAGCGTGACGGTCCAAATTACCAATAAAATTGCAGCTCATGCGGTACAAAAAGGAGTTAATGCCATCAGCGGTGTGAAAAATATCATCGCCGTCGCTTCTGGTAAAGGAGGTGTGGGCAAATCTACCACCGCAGTTAACCTGGCTTTAGCACTGGCGGCTGATGGTGCCAATGTGGGAATTTTAGATGCCGATATTTACGGTCCTAGCCAACCCCGGATGTTAGGCGTGAAAGCGCAACCGGAATCGAAAGATGGTAATTCCTTAGAGCCGGTCATGGGCCACGGCTTACAATCAATGTCCATTGGTTATTTGATTGAAGAAGAAACGCCAATGATTTGGCGCGGTCCTATGGTCACCCAAGCTCTCGAACAACTGCTCAAAGACACTCGTTGGCATGATTTAGACTACTTAATTGTTGACCTACCCCCTGGCACGGGAGATACTCAACTCACCTTGGCCCAAAAAATTCCAGTGAGCGGTGCTATCATTGTCACTACTCCTCAAGACATTGCACTGCTGGATGCGCGTAAAGGACTCAAGATGTTTGAAAAAGTGAATGTGCCCGTATTAGGCATCGTTGAAAACATGAGTATCCATATTTGTAGCCATTGTGGACATGAGGAACATATTTTTGGTGAAGGCGGTGGTATGCGGATGGCGGCCGAAACGGCAGTCGATTTTTTAGGGGCCTTACCGTTAGACATCAAAATTCGCGAACATACGGACAACGGCAAACCTTCGGTGATTGCCGACCCCACCAGTCGAATTGCTCAAATCTACGGCGAGATTGCTCGTCGCGTCAGTGCCAAACTGTCTTTACAAGGACGAGACTATAGCACTAAATTTCCCAGTATCAAAATTCTTAACGATTAAACTCAACACGAGAATTTGGAATACACAAGAATTTGAAGTACGGAATTTATTCCGTTTCCCTGGGTACAAGAATTTGGAGTCCGGAATTTATTCCGTTTCCCTGGGCGGAATGAATTCCGGACTCCAACGGCAACGGAATGAATTCCGGACTCCAATGCAACGGAATAAATTCCGCACTCCAATGGCCAATTCATGCAAGCACTTTGGTTAGAACATCAACAACTCAATTATTACCCTAATTTACCTCCTCCGAAACCGTTAGCGGGGGAAGCGCTAGTTCGAGTTTTAGTCGCCGGTATTTGTACCACGGATTTAGAGTTACTCAAAGGCTACTACCCATTCAACGGTATTTTAGGACATGAATTTGTCGGTGAAATAGTCGAAGCCACCGCCGCGCCCCAACGAGTGGGTCAACGAGTCGTTGGCGAAATTAATATTGCCTGTGGCCATTGTCGTTATTGTCAACGCGGTTGGCCTACACATTGTGAACAACGTGCCACTTTGGGAATTGCCAACCGTAACGGTGCCTTTGCGGAATATCTTGGTTTACCCTTGAACAATCTGATACCCGTCCCCGCCACTGTTTCCAATGAAGCTGCGGTATTCACCGAGCCGTTAGCGGCCGCTTTACAAATTCAGCAACAAATGAGCATTCGTCCTACCGACCAAGTGCTAGTCATTGGTGCCGGCCGTTTGGGACAATTGATTGCGCAAACGTTAACTTTGACCGGTTGTCATTTGCAAGTAGTCGCCCGCTATCCAAAACAACGTCAACTGTTAGCTACCCGCCAAATTCCATGGTTAGCGGAAAACCAAGTTACTGATAACAGGTTTGATTTAGTGGTAGAAGCCACCGGTACCAGCAGTGGCTTTACTCTGGCCCAACAAGCAGTACGACCACGCGGCACCATAATACTGAAAAGCACTTATGCTGGTAGCGAAATACCAGTGAATTTCTCCTCTTTAGTGGTTGCCGAAATTACGGTCATCGGTTGCCGCTGTGGCCCTTTCGCCCCCGCATTACGACTATTAGAACAACATTTAGTGGAACCGACGATTTTAATTGAAGACCGTTTCCCGTTAGCCGAAGGAATACGGGCGTTTGAATGTGCCAAGCAAGCTGGGGCTTTAAAAATTTTATTAGTTTGATTGTTATAGGTGCTAAGATTTGACAACTTTCGAAAAGTTGTCAAATCTAAGCCTTCGAGGAACTAAGATTTGACAACTTTCGAAAAGTTGTCAACTCTAAAATCTAAAAGTTGTCAACTCTAAGGCATTCAATCACTTGTCCAAAACTTAAACCGGCATCGTTGACAGGTAAACGTTGTGGCAAATACACAGTAAAACCATCCGCTCGCAATAATGACATGGCGGTTTCGGCCAAGCGACGATTTTGAAAAGATTAGCCGAAGTGGCCACCACCGGTTGTTTTAATTCCGCTAACAGTAAGTGATGTAATGGACCGTAAGGCAATAATATTCCCACTTCAGTCCAGCCAGGCGCAATCTGCGAACATAAGGTGGAGTGGCAAGAGGAGGGACAAACGGTCTCGGTGTTGCAACAACGGTTGGAAGGGGCATGTAATGGTTGTGTGCAGACCTTGAAGTTTGAACCTCGGTAAATTTATTTTCTTCCCGTTCCAGTATTGCCTGCGTGGGAATGCCTTGGGCAACGCAAAAGCATTACTTCATAGCGTAACAATCTGAACTGTTACAGACAGGGATAACACCCCTTCGAGGGGTGTTATCCCTTTAATCAGTGGTCCGTGGCGTATTCTCTTTAGATTTGCCAATGGTAATGTTTATGATATATTTTTAATACTATTATGCAACCAATTGAACTAACTACTAAAGTAACCTCTGATGGCTACATCCAATTACCTAACTATTATAAAGATTACTACGGGCGAATCGTCAAACTGATGGTCTTCTTTCCAGATTCTGCTGAAGCGGTTAAACCAAAACGTTCTCTCGCTACAGAATTGTTAGAAATTGGCAGACAATGTGCAGCCTCACCTCTTTTGGATGACCGTACAGCAGAAGCAATTTTAGGCTACGATAACCACGGGATACCTAACTAATGGTACTTGATTCTGCGGCTTTAATTGCTATTTTAGAAAATGAACCTCAAGCCGAGGTATTTGCCTCTGCTATTGAACTTGACCCGGTTCGTCTGTTATCAGCCGTTTCATTGGTAGAGACGGCGATGGTGATTGAGTCTCGTCATGGTAAGGTTGGTCAACAAGCACTGGACGAATTACTCGGGAAAGCGCAGGTGGAGATGGTCTCTGTAACAGTAGAACAAGCTGAAATAGCGCGTTGTGCTTTTCGTCAATATGGCAAAGGTCGTCATCCGGCGGGTTTAAACTTCGGTGATTGTTTTTCTTACGCCTTGGCCAAATTTACGGGCGAACCTCTGTTATTTAAGGGCAATGATTTTAGTCAAACTGACCTCAAATTAGTCGAGCCTATGGTTTCGCCTTTAGCTCCCACAACCAAATAAATGAGGGTACTCATGCACCAAAGTGCGGTTAAACCTGACAGGTCTAACAGACCTGTCAGGTTTGAGTCGTAACTCACCTTGACTACTCAAATCCAATCTGGTAAAATTGAATTGTCTAAATAATCAATTGTCTAATAACCAAAGAGGTATCAAATGAAAACTGTCATCAAATACTTGATTATTATTGGGATATTTTCCCTAAGGGACCTCCAATAAATAGACTGTCCATTTAATCAGATTGTCCATTTAATCCCTGGTGGTTGCCCAACGGGTAAGGGCAACCACCAGGGATTGCCCCTAGCAAAATGGACCATCTATTTATTGGTGGTCCCTTATTGGATACGGGGTCGGAAGAAAGATTTGACAACTTTTCGAAAGTTGTCAAATCTGGTCCGAATTATATCGGGTCGAGGTGGAATTAACCGCCCATTGGGGGGAGCCGTTAACGGTGGAAGGGACGTTCTTGTTTTGTGAACACTGGAACGGGCCTACCGTGTTAGGACTTCAAGGTTTTCTGGAACAGATTCGTTTTGCTATTGACCCGAATTATGAACGGGTGGGGTGTATTTACTTTGCGGCAGCGGATTAACACACCTCTTCTATCTTTCCCACACGCTGGAATTTGCAGTGAGTGAGACCTACGAGGTCTTCCAGACCTCGTAGGTCGGGCCGAACGTTTCCTCACTACCAACTTTCCCACACGCTGGAATTTGCAGTGAGTGAGACCTACGAGGTCTTCCAGACCTCGTAGGTCGGGCCGAACGTTTCCTCACTACCAAGAGGTGCAACCAAACTTGACAGTTTTCGAAGACTGGTCAGATTTAAACTGGAATGGTGCGTTGGACGCACTACCTTCGATCAGTAATCAGTAAGGTGGATTAAGCGAAGCGTCTTCACCTCCGAGGCTTAGTTATTGATGAACATAAATTCCCAGATGATTCCCCACTGGTCGTTCACGTCCTCGTAACCGGGTATGAATAGGAGAATTGAGCACTACCGGTTTACCCAAATGACCTTGCATTACCAAAGTGCTAGACCCACCACCGTCCAGATTTAACGCTTCGTCGACCTGAAATTCTTGAAGAATTTTTGCCAATTCTATTAACGTCACACCTTCACTATAGTGTTTTTGTTTGCCGTCGATAACGACTAAGATTAAGGTGTGAGTACGTTGATTCAACGCAATGGCAGTGCGAGGATAGGGCACGTCATGATAAATACTGTTATCTTTAAGCAGTAGCGGTGATAATTGGCCGGCTTCAAGTAACCGCGGTTTGCCAGAGATGGCGTGATAAATTTTACCGGCGGGAGGTTTTTCAAATTGTGCTCGATTATCGGCCGTGAGATAGAATATACTAAAACCTTTCTTGGCTGAAGCATAAATTTTTCCTTGTGAAGCGGTCAATCCTAAAATTTTCACCGGTGAGCCAATTCGGGGATAATAATCCCAAGGGGTATTGGAATAGAATGGATAGAACAAGCTGGCATTGATGGCGATTTGTGTTTTAAATTCGCGTAAAAATTGACTGGTAGTGCGTGCGCGAAGGTCACTGGTTTGATTAGGAGTCCCTGGGGTTACTAGGAAACTCAGAGATGGTGAAGTCAAGTCGATTAACACTCGATGAATGACTAGGGGACGAGGAAGGTCACGCACTTCTCGAAGGTAGGTGATGCCACTAAATAAAATTTTATGTAATGGTAACGGTTTCGGAGGAAATTCCAATAACCAAATGAAATAACAGCTGAGAATTAAACTAAATCCTAATATTATTTTGAACCTGGTAGGTGGTCCCTTCGAACTAATGGAGATGTTAAAATTCAATGGGTTATCACCATACCCAACCATCACTTGCCCCTCCTTGGTAAGGAAGAGGAGTTAGCCGTAGTCCGGCCATTCCACTTCCACCTCTCCCTAGTAAGGAGGGGAGTAGCCATGGCGGCGCTGGTGGTATGTACTGAAGCAGAAATTTTACGGTATTTTCCCTCACCCCCGCCCCCTCTCCCAGAGGGAGCTACTCTATGCACACAACTTTTAGCGGAGCTATTGTTCTCGTTCCCACGCTCCGCGTGGGAACGAGAAAATCTGGTCCAAATCTGAAGGTTTGGACTCCAACTCGACTTAATTTAATGGCAGTGGGGGGTGGAGTGGGGTGGAGTGGGGTGGAGTGGAGTGGGGCGGTCGGCTTTACCACGAAATATGCTTGCCACGAAATATCTGTGACCACCCACCAGCTTGGTGTAAGGTGCTTAATTTAATGTCTCCAGCCCGTTGTCCTCTGGCTACACCTACTTTCAAATAGGTTTCTAAACCGCCTTTTTCAATTCTAAATATTCGCAAATGACCTAATTGTTTTAGTTCTCGACAATAACGGTAATGAAAATTTTCTTGCAACGCTAGTTCTAAATCCTTGGCTAATAATTTCAAAATGCCACTCAACATTTCTTCAATTTCAATAAATAATGTATACGCATATTCACTGGCCCACTCATCACAAGCGACCATCACAAAGGTTGGATTCAGGGCATAATGGGCCAACCGTTTATTCACGATTTCTCTTACCGATTGCTCAGTCAATTTTTCACCAAACCAATCAGAAATATGGGCGGCTTTTCCCAAAAAATGTAGTAATGGACACTCTTTAACTTTACCCACAACTTGTACTATATCGTGTAGTTGATAACGATATAATCCGCCGCCGGTGGTTATCACCACTTCATAACGAGCATTTAGGTCTAGTTGATGTGCGAGACGAATGGGACCTTCTTCTATGGGCAAAAATTCAAAAAAATGGGAACGCATCGCTAAAGCGGCTCCGGTTTTTCTAAACAAGGGAAAAGAGATAAATCCTTCTGTCGCAATCAATCCTTTGCCTTGAATTCGAGTTTTAGGGAATAACAATTTTAAGTGGTTGAAGACACTTTTAGTTTGAGTATCGGCCCAACAACTGATTAATTGTAATTTTGGCCACAGTAAATGATGAATGATGCCTGGGGGTTGTTGAGTAGTAAAAATCTTATGAATTTCGGCGGCCCGTTGATAATCTGGTGGATTCAATGCCATCAGTAGCGGATATAAATTGGGGGGTAAGGGATGGGTCGGGGTGACGGTACCTTGTCGCAAATCAGTGACTAAACGTGGCCACCAGAGGTATAAACGTTCCATCAACAAGGTTAAAAAAGTTGGGTGCCACACTGACATCATCGTCAGGTGACGACTCCGCAGTAAAAATAGCAGAGTGACATAACGAAAACTTTCAATGTCCTCAATTAAGCGCACTACTGGTGGTACTGCCATTACCGTGTGTAATAGGTAACGTTGCCAATCGCTTAAATATTCACTGTCTTCTTCAAAGCCGATTGGAATGCCTCCTATCGTAAATGGCTGACGATGAGCTACTGAGGTCATTGACCAGTAAGCGCAGCCCGTGAGTAAATAAGGGTGGTAGGTAAATAAATCAACTATCCAAGTTGCTAACGCCTGCTGAAATTCTGATTTTAACTTTGCGGTATAAGGAATATATCTAGTCGGCGCAGTGACACCATTGGTTAATTCTAGCATTAACATCGAATCATTAGTCAAGACTCCCGGTTGACCGACACTGATGTTAGCGATGGCGATACGATAGTCGTCATAAGTGGAAAGAGGAACTTGTTTTTGATATTGGGTCACCGAATTGAGAGTGGCAAAATTATAATGTCGACCAATTTCAGTTTCCGCATTGCGGTCAAGTAAATGGCGTAAGACTTCTCGTTGAGTCTGAGCCACATTCAGGTTGGCTCGGTGAAACGCATACCATTCTGGTAAGGAGGAGAGGTACCAGAGGCTGTTGGCGAGAGTGGTGGAAATGGTTTTGAACATGACCTATTTTCTGGGATGGCTTCGGTTAACTGACTGTTAATTTTACAACATTATGTAGAAAAATTCAATGAAACTATCAATTTTTTAATAGTCACTGGATAAAAACATAAAAATATGTCCATTTAAATATAAATTACAATAAGATATTAAACCGGAATACTTTTTTTATGGTAACGTGCCGATGGGGAATAGTCAATGCCATTAAGTTAAGCCTGCGAAAGAAACCTTGAAGGTCTAAAACCAGACCTTCAAGGTTAAAACCTGACCGGGGAATTGCTTAACTTAATGGCATTGATGGGGAATAGTGGGGCCGATAATAGTTTGACTTTGAATAATACAGCAACCACGGTGGTAACTTTTAGGAATTAGGAATTAAAAATTAAAATTTTTCTCGTAATTCTTTTCAAGTAGTCAATTTTTTGCAATAATGTAGTTTAATTCATTCCAACTTACCAGATAATATTTGAGGGTGCCATGAAAGATTTGACCACTAAAGATTTGATCATTTTCAAAAAGTTGTCAAATTTAATAAAAATTGCCGGGGTTGATGAAGTAGGTCGCGGTCCGTTGGCTGGACCTGTAATAGCCGCCGCTGTTATTTTAGATGAAACTCGGCCGATTCTAGGATTGGCTGATTCCAAAACTTTGAGTGAAAAAACCCGAAATCGGTTAGCGCGTCAAATTCATGAACAAGCGTTAGCGGTTGCTGTTGGTCGGGCCGAAGTCGAGGAGATTGACCAGATTAATATTTTACAGGCCAGTTTATTGGCGATGCAACGAGCAGTGAGGCAATTGCCTCTGGCACCGACATTGGTGGTCGTTGATGGTAATCGTTGTCCTATTTTACCTTATCCTGTCACTGCTATAATAAAAGGAGATAAGACGATTCCTGCTATCAGTGCGGCTTCGATTGTGGCTAAAGTAATTCGTGATCAAGAAATGATGGAATGGGAGCAATTATATTCCGGTTATGGCTTTGCGGTACATAAAGGCTACCCTACTCGCGCACATTTATTAGCATTGCAACAATTGGGGGTCTGTCCAATTCACCGGCGCTCATTTGCCCCGGTGCGGCAATGTTTAGGCTTAAAGTTATGACCATGGTTTTGACCAGTGTGCACTAAATGAGCGAATGAAAATAGGGCTAGTCAAGGTTTTTGAAAAAGACATCTTTACCTACTTGACCACTAGGCCAAGTTATGCGACACTATAAAACTTAATTTATTTATCAAGTTAAACAGTTATGCTATTATCAATTTATTCCTTTCGTCGCGGGTTAGCAGGATTGCTACTATTAGGATTATTAGGATTATTAGGCGGTTGTAGCACTACCCAGGCTCGTCCTGACCCGTATGAAAAATTCAATCGTTATGTGTTCCAATTTAACGATGATATTGACAAAATATTGCTCAAACCCGTGGCCGAAACTTATAAAACGTTGATGCCTCCACCGATTGGCAAAGGTATCACTAATATCTTTGGCAATTTGAATGATATTACCGTGATTGCTAACGATTTATTGCAACTTAAATTTAAACAAGCGACCTCTGATACGGGGCGGTTGATAATTAATACGACATTGGGAATCTTCGGATTTTTCGATATGGCGACTCAAACCGGGTTGCCTAAACATTATGAAGATTTTGGTCAAACTTTAGGTCACTGGGGGCTAGGTAATGGGCCTTATTTGGTATTGCCTTTTTTTGGGCCCAGCACGGTGCGTGATGCCTGGGGACGAGGGGCCGATATATTTTTAGATCCACGTTTTTATTATGCCAGTGCTCAAGATAGTAATGTGCGTAATTTTATCACTTTCACGAATGTGCTTCGAGCAATTGATATCCGCGCTAATTTGTTGAAAGTGGAGGAATTTGTGGATACGGCTGCCTTAGACACGTATAGTTATGTCCGTGATGCCTACTTGCAACAGCGCAACTATATGCTGTATGATGGTAATCCTCCTCCAGAAAGCATGGAGGGTTCATTTAGTGAAGATGAATTATTTGATGATGTTACTTCAAACCCGCCTTAGATTTGACAACTTTCTTGAACTTAGATTTGACAACTTTTCGAAAGTTGTCAAATCTTGAACTTAGATTTGACAACTTTCTTGAACTTAGA
>DZAL01000106.1 GCA_022729575.1 Thiomargarita sp. | reverse complement strand
TATTATTTATTTATACAACAATAACTTAGGCTTAACTTAATGGCAGTGACGCGCCCGCGTGGGAATGCCATGGGCAAGGGATATGACTCTTCCCTAGACTACCCACACTTGTGGTTAATTTAGTTTCATTTCTACAATTGGAGAATTTAATTATGAACACGTTTCTTAAAACTAATTATCAACGTCATCCGTGGTTATCAAGCCTAAAGTTCTTGATTTTAGCCACTAGCATGATCGTCGGACTCGCGATGTCGGAATCGGTGTGGGCCGTCGGCGGCTGCGATCAACTTCAGAGTCTTGGTTGTAAATTTTATTGTATGAGCGATCACAATACGTATGATACTGCTGCGGCCTGCCCGGCTAGTTGTGGCACGGTTACTTCTCTACCGACTTGTACTCCTGCTATTACTTACACTCTAACTCTCAAGAAAAATGGCACTGGCAGCGGTAACGTCACCAGTAGTGGTTATAGTGGGGTGACAGGCTCTACGTTTGACGTGCTAGCCATTCCAGACCCTGGTTCGACGTTTGTCGGCTGGTCACCTGCCAACTGCGGTCTCCAGATGACCTTAAATGCGAATATAACTTGTACGGCTACCTTTAATCAGGGGGATTCTAACACTCCAACGACCACTCCAACAACCTCCTTCACGCCGCCCTTACCTCCAGAAATGAGCCTCTTTATTCAAGTCGATGGTACTGGCAGTGGTAGCGTCAGCACCAACACGGGCTTACATTGCACCCGTCAAGATTGCCAGACTAACTCCCAGGGCGAAGTGACTTGCAACCAAGAGGCATGTCGGGGGATAGTCACTACGGGTAGCACGGTCACACTTACCCCACAAGCTGATAAAGGTGCCATCTTCAGCAGTTGGGGTGGACATGAAGATTGTATCGATGGGGAAGTCTTTATGAATGGTGGCAGACTATGTATCGCCTACTTTCATGCGGTGTATGAGTTAACCGTCGTCACTACTGGTCAGGGGAAGATTATAGCCCGCAACGCCTCCCGTCAACCCCAAGGAATTGACTGCGGCGAAGGCGGTACCAGTTGTAGCGAATTGTTTAGCGAGGGCACTACCACTTATCTACAAGCGACTCCCAGCACGGGCATGAACTTTCTTGGCTGGGGAGGCGACTGCCAAGGTCTGCGAAATCCGTTGGCGGTAAATATAGTTAAAAATCTGAAATGTGAGGCACGATTTGGCACGCCCACGCCGATAGTATTGCCCCCGGTCACGCCACCAGCGGTGGTCAAACCAGACCAAACCATTACCCAATTCGCACCCACGACGCCAGCCGTAGTCAATAGTAATGCCACTTTGACCGCCACGGGGGGCGCGTCCGGGCAGCCCGTGGTTTTTGCGAGTACGACACCTGCCATTTGTACGGTTTCGAGCCAGGGGGTCACCTTTATCGCGGCCGGGACTTGCACGGTGATTGCCGACCAAGCGGGGAATGACCAATATAATGCGGCCCCAACCGTCACGACGAATATTCAAGTCACTCCCCCGGTGGTCGTCACTCCTCCAGTGGTTGTCACTCCCCCGGACTTAAAGAAGACCAACCAAACCATTACTGCGTTCTCACTGGTGAGTTTGGCAAGCCCGGTTGTAGTCGTCGGTGACCAGACGCCGTTAACTGCCACGGGCGGGCCTTCTGGGAAGCCCGTCACCTATACCAGTATCACCCCGACGATTTGCACCGTGGCCGGCGACACGGTCAAATTTATGGCGGCCGGCACTTGCACGGTGACTGCCGACCAAGCAGGGGATGACCAATATAATGCCGCGCCTACCGTCACGGCGAATCTTCAAGTCAATCCACCGGTGGTCGTCACGCCGCCGGCTCCAGATAAAGCTAACCAAATCATTACCAAGTTCTCCCTGGCAAGTTTAGCAACTAGCCCGGTCGTCGGTGACCAGACGCGGTTAACTGCCACCGGTGGTGATTCTGGTAAGCCCGTCACTTATACCAGCACTACCCCGACTATTTGCACGGTGTCCGGCGACATGGTCAATTTTATGGCGGCTGGGACTTGCACGGTGACTGTCGACCAGGCGGGGAATGACCAATATAATGCCGCGCCCACCGTCACGGCTACCCTCACGGTTCAGGCCAATTCCGCAACGACTGTGACTACTTCGCCGGCTACTTCATCCTCCCCGGGATTAGAGACCGTCTATTGCAACTTTACAGAGCGCGATGGGATTGAGATTCTCCCAGGGCCTTGCAATGCCCATGGTAAAGTCTTCTCTAAACCAATGCAGATTGAAGCCAGCGGCAGTTTAAGTAACGCTGCTCTCGATAATAAGGTTAACAACCATGGCCTGTTATCAAATTCTACCGTCACCGCGGGAGGAGAAGTTAATTGTGGCATCCTCACCGGTGCTATCAAAAACGAGGGCACCTTAACCAATTTTGAATTTATGGGCAATTCTTTTGAAGGAGGGACGGTCGGTGGCAACATTCAAAACTCTGCCAAATTCAATGTTTGCCTGAAGAACATTACTTTGTTACCAGGGACGACCATTACCGGCGGTTGTGTGGCAGGAGAAGTTAAAGGAGACGGCATCTTGAAAGATGTCACCATCAGTCAAGCGACACGGGTGCAAGGCAACAACTATGCGGGCAACATTGTCAATTATGGTACCTTAACCAATCCCATAGTGTTACCTGATGGCCAGATTGACAACTATGGTACTTTAGAGAATCCTATCCTGTTGCCGGGTTCGCATGTCATCGCCGGCCAAATGAGTGGAACTATCATTGCATTGGGGACTTACGACGAGGTAACGGTGTCGGCCGGTAGTGTCAAAATCATCACCCAACTAAAAGACATACCGCCAGCAGTCTTTAACCGATTCAACGCCCAAACTTTAGCGGCTTTGCCAAAGTGCGTGTTGAGTCAAATCTCCTCAGCGCAACTGGCGCAAGTTCCTACTCAGTCGGTGCCAGCGCCAGAGGCATGTCAGTAGCTAGGGATAACACCCCTTCGAGGGGTGTTATCCCTTATAGAAATTACACAACAACTTTTTAGGAGACAACTATGTTATACCAACAACTCATCAACCAAGCTACCTATTGGCTTATTGCCATAGGACTGTGGGGCATCTCGCTGTGCGCAGTCGCCGTACCTATACTCAATCCAGACAACGGGCATTACTATGAAAAGGTTGTCAACGACAGCGGGATAACCATTTCCGATGCAAAAGGATCAGCTTGGCGTAGCACCTTTAAAGGGGTAACGGGTCATTTGATAACTCATACTGATAGCCGCTTAGTGGAAAGTTTTTTGATAGGCCACAGCAAGGATTTTTCTGACACGGATATGGATGTTGCCACTAACCTCTGGTCATCTGAATGTTGGATTGGAGCTCAAGGTGTCGAGTACGTCAATATTCAGCTCGGGACTTCAAACTTCCTATATTACTGGAACTGGGATTCTGACCCTGCGAATATCTATGTCATAGGCGACAACCGAGCTGTTGCTATGAAATTCGTGCGGGGTTCATACGATCTCTCTGGTTCATACCACCCCAATAAAACTGGAATTCAGTACTATGGACACGACGATAACTTCTCATTAAAGTGTTACATAGTTGAATACGACACGCCTCGCCAACCCCAATCTATCAAGGTAACAACCGACATCACCAAGGTTAATAAGGGGGAAACCGCCACCTTACATGCCGAGGGAGGTGATTCTGGTAATATCGTGTTTTTTCAGAGTAAAACACCAGAAATTTGTCAGGTGGATGGTCAGACCGTCAGTTTCCTCCAAGGAGGCACCTGCACTATCACGGCTAATCAACAAGGTAATGGAGTTTACGCGCCTGCACCGGAAGTCACGCTTAATATCGAAGTACTAATTCCCATTGCTCAAACTATCACTTTCAATAAGATAGAGAATCAAGTGTTGAAACGAGGATTAACTATAAAAATGGTGGCAACCGCTAGTTCCGGTTTACCAGTCACTTTTGAGAGTACTACTCCTATTTGTAAGAGTTTCCCCCCCTCATGGCTTGACAACGACGTGCTGACTATATATAATGCAGGCACTTGTACCATCGTGGCAACTCAAAAAGGTGGGCTGGGTTTCAAACCAGCCGCCACAGTTACACAAAGTTTTACGATTGCTAAAGGTGAGTCGCGTATTTCCCAAAATTTCGCACTAGCGCCTATTAAAGTAAACAACAGCCTCTTTCCCATTAGTGATTATTTTGGGCGTGTTGGTTCCACTCAACCATTTACTTTTAGTACCAAGAGCAAGACTTGTACACTGGAATCGGAAGATGACGACGATTATAATCTCCGAGTTCTGGTGACAGGTACTTGTACACTCACAGTCAATCTAGCTGGTGATAATGATTACCATGCCGCACCAGAAATCAGTGTCGATATCAAGGTGCTGCCACTTGACAAACAGACTATCATTTTCGAAAGTAAGTTGTCCGATAAAACTTTCGGTGATCCAGATTTTACCATTGACGCGCATGGGAGTGGTGGTTGGTCTTGGACAGTTGATTTTGCTATCGCCAATCCACAGGATGGTAATTGCGAGGTCAATGGTAAGACGGTCAAAATTACGGGTGCCGGCCCTTGCTTGATCGATGCCTTTCAAAAAGGTTACTGGTTTAATATCCATCAAAAAAATTGGTCTAACCATCCTATAGTTGAATATGAGAAAGCTTCGGCCCATCAAAGTTTTGGGATTCATAAAGCCACCCAAGTTATCAACTTTTCGGCCCCTAATGCGGGTGTCGTAGGAGAAAGCGCGGAATTAAAAGCCACGAAAAAGGGCGCTCCTACCCCGGTGAGTTTCTCTAGTACGACACGCGGTGTTTGTACGGTTGGCACAGATGCGATGAATTCTCGCGGTGATTTTGTAAATACCGTCAAGTTTGTTGGAGAGGGCACTTGCACGGTCACGGCCAAGACCGACGGGGACATCAATTACAAGCCAACATCGGAAACCCGCGACATCACAGTGAAAAAACCGAAAAAACCTCAAACTATCACTTTCAATCAGTTAGCGGGTAAGGCTTTTGGTGATGCCGATTTCACTATTGCAGCGACGGCGAGTTCGGGTTTACCGGTGAGTTTCTCAACCGGTGAAGGCAGTAGCGGTTGCAGTATCACCGACCACACCGTCAAAATAACTGGTGTAGGTATTTGTATTGTCTATGCTGGTCAAGCCGGCAATGACCAATACCTTCCTGCACTTACCAAGGCACAACAGTTTAAGATTGCTAAAGCGAATCAACTGCTTAAGTTTGAAACGGCAAATACTGGCAGCCTCGGCGCCGTCATGAACTTGTCCGCCACGGGTGGCGCTTCCGGTAACCCGGTCGTTTTTTCCAGTGACTCTGACATTTGTGACGTAGTGCTGGGAGATACCAATTTTATCGACAATAAATTGGAAGAAAGCTACGTGGTCCGTTTTTGGGGTGGAGAGGGCACCTGCACCGTCATTGCCTCTCAAGCGGGTGACGACCTATACAATGACGCGCAAGTCGAAGCTAATATCACCGTTACCAAGCCGAAAAAGCCCAAACGGGAGCAAACTATCATCTTAGGCGAAAGTTTAAAATCTCTCGACGTCGACGTGAAATATGGTGATCAGGTGAAACTGAGTGCTATGTCCACTCCCTCTAGCTTACCTGTGATATTTGCAACTGAAACTGGGAGTAAGGGGTGCAGCATCACGGGCGACACCCTGAAAATGACGGGCGTAGGTACTTGTATCCTCAAAATGGATCAGCCTGGGAATGCTGAATACAATCCAGCACCAACCGCAATACTTCAGATCCGAGTCGAAAAGGAGGCTCAGGTGATGACTTTGTCCAAATTCTCCCCCACTGCTGAGGTCGGCGCGGCGACAATATTATCCGCAACAGGAGGTGCTTCTGGCAACTCGGTGAGATTTTATACCCAAACACCAAGAGTTTGTACGGTTGATGGTAACGTAGTGACTTTTGTTGCGCCAGGCAAATGCACCCTTCTTATCAACCAAGCGGGCAATGCTTTTTACTACGAAGCGCAATGGGCACGTTATAACAATGACTGGCTGAGATACCTCAATATCACGGTCACCGCCGCGACTCAGCCCTCTGTGACTCCTGCAACTCCCGAAAGTCGAGTAATAACTACGCCCGTGTCTAATTCTGGGCGAACAGCCACCGACATGACCGTGACAGACACCGGCAGTATCTCGGGCGGTACCTTATGTGGTCACACTACCAACAGTGGTTCGGTCTTTGGGGTGACTATTTGTGAAAGTGGACAGGTAACCAATTGTAGCAACAACAACGCCGCCGGTATCATGCGTAATGTGACGCTGAACCCAAATACAACCTTACGTTGTGGCAAAGTGGCAGGTGAAGTGGTCTGCAAATCGCCCGAAACCTCCGTGTTAGAAAATCTCACCATCACTGGCAATAGTCGCTTAGTAGATTGCAAGATAGGTGAAAACGTGGTGTTTGAGGAAAATGTGGTCCTGACCGACACGCAGAATGAAGGTTGCTCGTCAACCGTCAAGTGAGATTCAATCATTTTATAACGCACTTTGGAGGTTTGGTAGGTTTGGTAGGTTGGAGTGAGCGCTAGCGAACTCCAACTATTCTACACTCAGGGATAACACCCCTCGCAGGGGTGTTATCCCTACGGTAACTCAGGGATAACACCCCTCGCAGGGGTGTTATCCCTGCTTGTAAAAGTTCAAGTTATTACGCTACAATGTAAGATAGATTCAAATAGGAGAATCAATTTATGCCAAATACTGTGACACTTACCTTGAGTGATGATATTTACGCCATGTTCAGCATTTATGCAAAAACGCATAATCGTAGCGTGGCGAACTTGATTGAAACCGCCGCACTCCGCTACCTTCAAGCACACGAATATGCAGACGAATTTGAAACGGCAGAGATAGACGGAAACAACCCCTTACAAGCTGCTCTGCAACGCGCTTGGCAAGATGCCAAAGAACGCAAAGGCCGGCGGGTGCCATGAGGTACGAACTCTTTGAAACGGCTGAATTTATAAAAAGCCTCCAACAACTTCAGCCCCAGAATGCACGTTTTATCCGAAACAAATTAGAGACTTATGTTTATCCGCAGTTGCGTCTGGAGCCTCATTTCGGATTGAATATTAAAAAACTCAGAAACTATAAACCGGATACTTGGCGTTATAGAATCGGCGATTATCGGGTGTTTTATACCATTGATGAAAATGACTGTCTGGTTTTATTATTGGTGGTTGAAAACCGGGATACAGCTTATAGAAGGTAGCAAGTGTAGGGTGCATACAAGTCACCAAGGGATAACACCCCTCGCAGGGGTGTTATCCCTACGGTCGGCAGATATTATTACTTTGCTTTAGCCGGTTGGCTTTAGCCGGTTGGAGTAGAGGCTTTAGTCGCAATGCCATTAAGCTAGAATTACGGCGTTGGAGTCCAAAGCTTCAGCTTTGGCAACGCCGTCTCACCTTGACCAGTCTCGTCCAAAGCTGAAGCTTTGGACTCCAATGCGGCTTAACTTAATGGCATTGAGGCTTTAGCCGGTGGCGGCTGGCACTGCATTAAATTAAATATCGTGAAGGAATACCGGCTAAAGCCTCTACTCCAATTCATACACTAAAATAGGTGTTGCATACTAGGTTTTATAGTAATATTATCTAGTTGTCCCATAATAAGTTTGACCAAACCGCAGGGATAACACCCCTTCGAGGGGTGTTATCCCTCAGAAGTACAACAGTAGGTGAATATTACTGTATTCTGTTATTATTCTGTTTCGAGAATGAACGAAGCGAATTCCCGAAATCATCTCATCAACTTTATTTAATCTCTTTATATGGAGAATTTAATTATGAAGACGTTTCTGAAAACTAATCATCAACTCAAGCAGTGGCTACCCAGAGTAAAGCTCTTGGCCATAGCCACTAGCATGGCCACTGGACTGGTGGTATCGGAATCGGTGTGGGCTGGATGTGAAAAAGTACAACCGACTACTACCTACTACTATTATAAATGTACCGAGACTGGTGATGAATTCCATACGCCCCCAGAACTCGACTATTGCCAGGCAAAGTGCGTCTCAGCTCCCACGACATACACCCTCACCCTCAACACCACCGGCACCGGCACCGGTACCGTCAATGGTGGAGGTAGTTTTTCTGAAGGGACGAAAGTTGACCTAGTAGCAACACCCGCCGCCGATTCCACCTTTGCGGGTTGGTCAAGTGGTTGTAGTAGCGGCATGACCTTAATGGCGAATACCACTTGCACGGCCACCTTTAATAAGGGGGATTCTACCACTCCAACGACCACTCCAACGACCTCCTCCACGCCTCCCTTGCCTGAAAACATGAGTGTTTTTATTCAAGTGGATGGCAATGGCAGTGGTAGTGTGAGCACTGGCGCCGGCCTGTCTTGCAAACGAGAAGATTGTCAGCCCAATGCCGACGGAAAACTCGTTTGCCAAGAGAATTGTCGTCAGGTCGTGAAAACCGCTAGTAATGTCACTCTGACTCCCAAGGCGGATGCCAATTCCGTGTTTAGCAGTTGGGGAGGTAATCCAGATTGTGTCGATGGCCAATTGGCGAACATAACCTTTAGCACCCTCTGCACGGCCTATTTCCACCGCCTCTATAAACTCACCGTAGCCGTTGACGGTCCAGGCATCGTGACCGGTATGACGCCGGGTTATGGCTCCAAGACCCCCATTAATTGTGGCCAGGGTCAAACTCAATGTAACAATACCTACGAATCCACCATCAAGGACACTTTGCAAGCGCAACCCCTGGGTAATGCCATGTTTCTAGGCTGGGTTGGTGATTGCAACCAGAATTCGACTTCTAATGGCGTTCTTCAAGAGGTGCACAAGAGCATTTCTTTAAACCGCGATAAAGATATGACTTGTCAGGCTCACTTTGTTGATCCCCTCTCAAACCTCATCACAACACCTATAGATGCCGCAATAGTCAAAAACCAACAAACCATTACCAACTTCTCCCCTGCGACTTCGGCGGTGGTGGGTGACCAGGTGACTTTGACGGCGACAGGCGGGGCCTCCAATAATCCGGTGACCTTTGCCAGTACCACGCCCGAGGTTTGCACAGTGTCAGGCAATACCCTGAAAGTTACGAAGGCAGGTACTTGCACCGTCACTGCCGACCAAGTGGAAAATGACCAATATAATCCAGCGGACCAAGTGACGGCTAATATCACGGTCAATAACCCCGCCAAACTAGACCAGACGATTACCAAATTCTCCCCTGCAACTTCGGCAGAGGTCAAGAGTCAAGTGACTTTGACCGCCACGGGTGGTGCGTCTGGCAAGCCCGTCATCTATGCCAGCACGACCCCAGCAGTCTGCACGGTGTCGGATAATCAAACCGTCACCTTGGTCACGACGGGCACTTGCACCGTGACCGCTAACCAAGACGGGAATGACCTATATAATGCCGCCCCCACCGTCACGGCCAATATTCAAGTCAATGCCCCAGTGGTCAAGAAAGACCAAGTCATTACCAACTTTGCACCGACAGGTTATGCCTTTACGGTGGATAAAGCGATGGTCAACGGCCAGACGACTTTAACCGCCACGGGCGGCGCCTCTGGTAATCCCGTCACCTATACCAGCACCACGCCCACGGTTTGCACCGTGTCAGGTAACACGGTCAGCTTGCTGGCGGTCGGGACTTGCAACCTCACGGCTATTCAGGAAGGTAATGACCTCTACAATCCAGCGTCGCCCGTGACTACGGCAATTCAGGTCAACCAGCCCGTTGAAACCGCAGCGCCAACCACCAGCAATTGGGCATTGGTGACCACCTCCACGGTGGGCAATAGTCTGACGTTGACTGCTACCGGCGACACGTCTGCCAATCCCGTGACCTTTACCAGTGCCACGCCGACCGTTTGCACGGTGTCGGGCAATACGGTTCGCTTAGATGCAGTCGGGACTTGCACAGTCACCGCCACTCAAGCGGGAAGTGCCACATCAACCGTCGTCGCTACGATTACGGTGAATCCAGTGCCAGCGGCCACTACCGTTACGACATCTCCAACGGTGACAGAGCCACCGGTTTCACTGCCCGTGCCAGGGTGTCCGGGTATCACCGAGGAAAACGGCGTTTACCTCGTGTCTGCTTCGTGCGATGCCAATGGTTATATTTTCGACAAACCCGTAGTCGTTAAACGAGGGGTGAGCCTCAGCAATGCGACCTTCAATAATACCGTTGACAACCAAGGCTTGGCGTCAAATGTCACGATTGGAGAAAAGGGTGAAGTGAAAGGTGGTATGCTCTCTGGTTCGGTTAAAAATCAGGGCAAGGTATGTGACATTGAATTTGTGGGTGATTCCTTTGTCGGTGGCACGGTTTGTGGCAAGATTAACAACGCTTCCAAGGTCGGTGCTTGCCTTATCCTTGAAAACGTCACCGTATTGCCGGACACTACTTTTAAAGGATGTGTGAAGAAGAAGGACCAAGCTATTATGGTTGATATGGTTGAGGATACTGGGAGCGAGACGACGGGGAATACGTCCAGTACAACTTCTCCTACGCCTGTCAAGAAGGAGCAAACGATTACCTTTGATGAGGTATCATCACTCACCACTGCTAAAGTCGGCTCTCAGCAACTTCTACAGGTAACGGCAAGTTCAGGTTTAGTCGTTAATTTAGTGAGCGACACGCCACAAGTTTGCAAACTATTCGGATCGGCGGTTACATTTCTCACTACCGGTACGTGTACGGTCACTGCCAATCAAGCCGGTAATGATGGCTACAATGCGGCTAAACCGGTCAGTGCTAACATTACTGTGGTGAAGAAGGAAGACCAAACCATTCAATTCACCCCGCCCCCCTACGGCAAAGTCGGAGAAACTTTGATAGTGGGTGCGGGCGGTGGTCAATCCGGCAATCCGGTCACCTTTGCGAGTGACTCCACGACTATTTGTACCCTGTCAGGAAATACGCTGAAATTTATCGCGACAGGGATTTGCACAGTCACAGCCAGTCAAGCAGGCAATGACCAGTACAATGCGGCAACACCGGTCAGTGCTCACATCAAGATTTCTAATTTTGCTTTGGCTACCGCTTCAATCACTGGCCCTCGCCCTTGTACTGGCATAGATTGCCCCACCACTCAATTTACTACAAGTATGCAAGTCTTTGGTTTTATTAGTGTAAACACCTTAAAAATCATTCCAAGTGGCAACTCAGTGAAGATTTCTGTTCCTAATTTTGTAAAGATTATTAGCGCTAAGACCACCTTCTTTGGTGATATTGATGATTCAGGAGAAATGCCTTCATTTAAGGAAGCAAAGAAAGCACTTGAGGAAAAACCTCATACCCGTGTCCGCCCTACTTTTGATGGCAATAACCTCGCGTTCCTCAACATCTTAGGCGATAGTTTAGAAGCCGCCGGTTACCTCCGTAATGACCTTGTGGTAGGCGCAGATGGGACTCTGTTTATCGCTAATGACACGCACGGTTTGTTAGCGCGACCTGGCGAAACCACGGCTTACACAGGAACTCAGTCCCCGGGTCTCTATTCGCCCGAAGAAGGCATCCCTTATCTCGTGTTTGCCGACACCGACGGCCAATTGAAACAAACGTCGTTTTACCCGATGTTGTCGCCGGTGATTGAAACTGTCTTGAGTCAGGAACTGCCGACAACCATTGTGGAATCAGCCCTAGACGGCACACTTAAACTGACTTTTGAAGGCGGATTCTTCTCCTTCTGGCAAGCCGGTTACGTCGTGACCTCTGGCAATGAAACTCTGGAAATGAATGTAGTTGGTGATAACTTAGTGATCTCCGCTGGCGGTCAAAGCCAAGAATTCACGCCGGGCACTCCGACGTTTGACGAAAGTAGCATTGAGTTTTTGAAAGTGGTGTGGAAGGGCGTAAAGGAGTTAGGGTTTGATCCTAACAACCTCATGCTGACCAGCTTAGGCAGTTTCGTCATTGTGGATGCCAACGACGAAGTGATCGTGAGTTTCCAAGCGGGTGAACCGACCGTTGACACGGGCAATCAACCGGCGGGTTTATACGTACCCCAAGGTGAAACGCCTTACGTGTTATTTGTGGACGTGGATAACCAATTGAAACGTTCTCTGCTATCGCCGGCATTATCGCCCGATATTTTGGCGACTGCCCTCGAAGCGTTCCCCAACGCGACCTTCACGTTAGCACCGGAGGGTAAAGTGACCGTGTCCTTTGACGGCGAAGAAGCGACGGAATGGCAACCGGCTTATCTCGTGACGACCGGTGGAGAGACCTTTGAGAAGCAGTTAGTGGAAGGTCAATTGATTTTGTCTGGTGGTGGACAAAGTCAAATATTGTTACCTGTCCAGCCGTAGTGGGGAAGGAGGGATATCCCTGAACTCCAAGGGATAACACCCCTTCGAGGGGTGTTATCCCTCAATTAACTCCAAGGGATAACACCCCTTCGAGGGGTGTTATCCCTACAGGCACCAAAGGGATAACACCCCTGCGAGGGGTGTTATCCCTAGCAGCCCGAAAAATGTTATATTTGACTATTTAATCTATTTAGGCTAAATTGACTATTATGTTAGTATTGCAAGCCCATCCTAAAGTTTTCGATTCTATTGAGGCTTTACCCGCCAAACACTACAAGCAAGTGGTTTCCGCACTCTTTAGTTTGCTGAAACAACCACAAGCTAACGATGTGGCCCGCCTTCAAGGTTTCGATAACCTGAAACGCAAAGATGTTGGGGAGTATCGTATTGTTTTTGAGCATGATTCGACAACCCTTTACGTTTGGGCTATCGGCAAACGCAACGACAGCACTGTTTATAAAATACTTAAGAGAAAAATCTAATGAACGTCAGTACCACTGAATTAAAAGCGCATTTGGGACGCTATCTTGAAAGTGTTACAAGAGAACCTGTTTTTATTGAAAAAAATGGTAGAAGTACCGCTGTCATTATTTCTGCTGAAGAATATCAAAAATTCGTTGCTTTAGACGATATGTATTGGGGTGCTTTGGCAATGCAAGCGAAACAAGAAGGAGTTTACCAAGGTGACGCGATGCAAAGAATCCTCGATATAGCACAAAAAAAAGGCCTCAATCTCGATGTGAACCCGTATTCCATCCCCATGGCATGAGATAGACTAGATTGCAGAAAGCAGGGATAACACCCCTCGAAGGGGTGTTATCCCTAGACACTGGGGAAACGCCGAGGGATAACACCCCTTCGAGGGGTGTTATCCCTGACCTCCCTGACACTGGGGAAAACTGAGGGATAACACCCCTTCGAGGGGTGTTATCCCTGACCTCCCTGACACTGGGGAAAACTGAGGGATAACACCCCTTCGAGGGGTGTTATCCCTAGACACTGGGGAAACGCCGAGGGATAACACCCCTGCGAGGGGTGTTATCCCTAGCAGAACTATGAACAACAAATATCAAGCACCGTTGTTACCAGGCGAGTTTTATCACCTGTTTAACCGCGCCAATACTCAAGGCGAAAAATTGTTTCCACAAGAACGCAATTATCGCTACTTTCTGCAAAAATGGGCTGAGTATTTGGGGGATAGTATGGAAGTGTTGGCGTATTGCTTAATACCTAACCATTTCCATTTTTTGGTACGAGTGAAAGGTGATAACCAAAGGGATAACACCCCTTTGAGGGGTGTTATCCCTGGCGATAACCAAAGGGATAACACCCCTGCGAGGGGTGTTATCCCTGACAGCGCGGAAATTCCAAGGGATAACACCCCTCAAAGGGGTGTTATCCCTAGCATTCCTGAATATTTCCGTCGCTTGTTCATCACCTATACTCAAGCTATCAATAAACAGGAACAGCGTAGAGGTAGTTTGTTTCAGGAACATCCAAAACGTTTGAAAGTAGAATCGGATAGTCATTTGTTGGCACTTATACGCTATATCCATAATAATCCAGTGCATCACGGTCTGGTTTCCAATTTAGAAAACTGGCATTACAGTTCGTATCGTGCCATTTTGACACCAGCATCAACACGAGTTTCGCGTAAATATGTGCTAGATTTGTTCGGTAACAAAGCCGCATTTGTAGCATTTCATCAGCAAATGACCGAAGTTAAGGAGATTGCGTATTGTATTGTTGAAGAATAAAAGAAAGAAAAGGGATAACACCCCTCGCAGGGGTGTTATCCCTACCGCGGCCAAAGGGATAACACCCCTGCGAGGGGTGTTATCCCTAGACACTGGGGAAACGCCAAGGGATAACACCCCTCGCCGGGGTGTTATCCTGTCCGAGTTTCCCTGACGGAAGGCCAAGCGTTGACGGCGTTGAACGAGAGACGAAACTTGGCGTATGGACTGACGGAAAAATCGTTATAATACGCTAACACTTTAAAAGAAACCGCCGTATACGTTAAGTAGGTACGGTGGTGTGGGAGGACGGCAGAGGTAACTTTGCCTCCGACCCAATCAAAACTGAAACAATCCTAATTAAGAGGAAACATTTATGTCAAACCAATTTTTTTCAAAACGTTGTCAAACACTGGGAGCGTTGCTTATCTCTTTGGGTTTACCCCTGGGGGTCAGTGCCGCACCCATACTCTATTCCACTAACGGGCATTACTACGAAATCGTTGATGCAGGCGGCACTTTTGATGAGGCGGTCAAGGCGGCCAGCGGGAAAACCCATGCAGGTGTTAGCGGCCATTTAGTCTCCCTCACCGATTCCGCCGAACAAACCTTCATTCAGGACAAGCTGAAGCTACAAGAATGGGGGTGGTATTGGATCGGTGGCAAACGAGTCTCTGGTAGCAAGCAATGGGTTACTGGCGAAACGTTTACCGACCTCAAGAAGTTCGCGGCCAAAGAACCGGGTTCAACTGATTACGGTTTTAGTATCGGTGGTAGCGGTTATAAGTATGCGTGGTCAGGACAAGCTAAAGACCAAAAGTTGGGCGGATATATCGTGGAATATGATACGAAACTCGTTCAAAGTCAAACCCTCACGTTTGGTGCGTTAAGTGGCAAAACCTTCGGCGATGCCTCATTTGACTTAACTGCCACCGCCAGTTCTCAATTGCCTGTCAGTTACACGGCGACTGGGGCTTGCACCGTTTCTGGTCCAACCGTCACCCTCACCGGTGCCGGTGAATGTTCTATTGCCGCTAATCAAGCGGGTAATGAGAGTTACGCGGCCCCAACCGTGACGCAAACCTTCAAAATCGCTCAAGCGACTCAAACACTTGAGTTTAAACCCGTGAGTAAAGGTACCGTTGGCAAAACCGCTGATTTGAGTGCTACGGCCAGTTCCGGTTTAACGGACATCACGTTTACCAGCACCGCTCAAAGCGTTTGCATCGTGAACGGCAGTCAGGTCGAGTTTAAGGGTGCGGGGACTTGCACGTTTACCGCTAAACAAGCGGGGAACAATAATTACCTAGCGGCCCAAGCCAGCGGCCAGATTTTGGTAGCGGATAAGCCTACAGAGACTGCGTTGCCGGGTAAAACCGTTGGGGATGCGGAATTGTCATTGCCTGCTACCAGCGATAAGGGCTTAACCGTTAAGTGGACCCTAATGGCTGATAGCCAGGGTTGCACACTCAACGGTAATAAGATCATGCCGGTGAGTGTGGGGACTTGTATTATTCACGGCTTTCAAGCCGGGGATGCGACGACTAACCCAACACAAACGGTCGTGCGGATTGAAATTAAAGACGCTCAACCTATCGAACCGCAAGAGCAAAATCTGAGTGTGTCTCTCGTTGCTGACCACAACTTGGTTGGCGAAGTCGCCACGGTGAAAGTCAGTCCAGGGGAATCCGAAAACCCAGTGGATTTGCAAGTCAGCACGCCCGAAATTTGTAGTTTGCAAGGGACTAGCGTGACTTTGTTGAAGGAAGGCACTTGCACCGTCACGGCGACTCAAGCGGGTAATACGCACTATTTGGAGGCGAGTGCGTCGAGTAGCGTTACGGTGAAAATCGATAAAGCGACGTTTGGCCTGAAGGTTTTGAGTAATAAAGACAGTAGTGGTCAATTAACGCAAGTCAGTCAAGCAGATACCGTGAATATCGAGTTTCAAGTGACGGCCGCGGTTAAAGATGTCGGTAAAACTGCCGAGTTGTTTTTGACCGCTAAATTGGGAGATAAGCAATACATTTTGACCGATAAAGGTTGGCAACCGTGGGACGGCGTGACGTGGACTCCGGTGACTCAGCAAACGTTGACGGACGAGGCAATTACCATTCCTGCGTTTAGCGGGCAATTTCCAGCGTCGGGAACGTTTGAGTTTACTGCCGCCTATCGTTTGACAGGGGGTAGCGCGATTTCACAGGGACCGCAAGCGGTGGGCAATTTGACCGTGACTGCGTTTAATTCAGTGGAACAAGCGAAAACCGATTGTCTCGGTAAAAGCGGGATTTATTATGCGCAACAGTGTTTTACCGATGTCAAAGACTTGGGCAACGGTTTTGCGGGCGGGATTTATGTCGAAGGACAACCGAGCTTGCAAACGAATGCTGATCTGGCGTGTCGTTTAGGTAAAAAAGTGGCGGTGTTAGGGCGTTTCAATGTCTCAGATGAGGACGTTGGACAATCGGCCGAAGTCGTGTTCGCTTTTCAGGATAATCTGGATAATGCGACAGGCCAAACCATTGGGGCGTTACCTAAAATCTACAGTGCGGCGTTGTTTGAGGGTGAATTGCCGACAACGGGGACGTTGCCGGTGAGTTTTGGGTATCGTTTGCTGAATAGTGAGGGTAACAAAGGGGTTTTGAAATCTGCGACGGGTTTAACTTTCGCAGTGCCTGTGGACAGTTGCGATAATCCTGACTTGCAACTCGTTACGTCACCGTTAGGCACGGGTAAAGGTGAAGTGATGACCAAAACGGCTGAAGATGGTTCGGTGCGATTAGTGGCGATTCCCGCGACTGACGGCAGTGCTTTTGCGGGCTGGACGGGCGATGCCGAAGGATGCAACAGCAAAGAGGCAATTGTCACGATTAAACCGACAGCAGATAAATTTACTTGTCAACCCGTGTTTAATAAACAAGTATTAGATTGTGATTGGAGTGACCCCAAATGCCCAGAGATTCCAGAACCCTGCAATCCGCCGAAAGACCCTAGTACTAAGTGGTTATTAAATATTCCGCCGGCTGATTCTCTGGACATAGTCAATATACGGATTACTAATCTCTCTCAAGAAAACAGAGAGGTTAAAGCGACGCTTTATGACATGGATGGAAAAGTCATTTTTGCAGACAAAACCTTAGTGAAGGCGGACAAGTTACCTCCATTTGCAAGCGTTCGCCTACAGATGAAGGACTTAACGTCAGACGGATCGACTTGGAAAAGCAGAGCAATCCTGAAAATACCTAATTCAGAGGGTCTCTTGATTCAGCTTTTTCTCCGTGCTAGAGAAGCGACTGGATTTCCAGAAACACCTTTGATGGACCATACGTTTGCCTCTGCTAAACACCGCGTGACGAACATACCGCCTCAAACAAAGGGAGTGGTTGGTGCTGACACAATGGCCATACGAATTACGAACATAGGCGATACAGAGATGAAGGTAAAAATGCGTCTTTTTAGTGAGGAAGGTGGTGACCCCATATGGGTTGGTGATTTGATGACGGAAGCACTACCCCCAATGGCTACCGTTCGGTTTACTAGCGGAGATTTGGAGACGATAACAGGTGTCACTTGGGAGGGCAGACTTTTTGCGGAAATCTTCCCCGAAGATGTTAAACAACGTTGCAATGGCAAGATGCTCATACAGAGCACTATTCGCCAATATAGCATAAGAATGGCTCCGCTGAGTAATATCACGCCGCACGATTAGGTGGCGGGTGAAAACTCAAAGGGATAACACCCCTGGGAGGGGTGTTATCCCTGACACTGGGGAAAACCCAAGGGATAACACCCCTCGAAGGGGTGTTATCCCTGACACTGGGGAAAACCCAAGGGATAACACCCCTCGAAGGGGTGTTATCCCTGTTAGTTAAACAAAAAGGTCATACCAATTTGAATTTCTCCAAATGCCGTATGACCTTTTTTATATTATAGGGATTTTCTCGATAAAATTGTTTAATTCAAATAAATTAGCTAAAATATACAATAATGTTAAAACTTGATATAAATCATATCACTAGAGATTTTGTTGGCAACTTACAAGCTAAACAATACAAGCAGATTGTTGGGGCTATTTTAGATTTAGCGGTTAATCCTACCCCGCACGATTCTGCAAAACTTAAAGGATATGATGATCTCTATCGAAAGGATGTTGGTGAGTTTAGAATTATCTATCATTTTGATTCTGAAACATTATTTATTGTTTTAGCCGGCAATCGCAACGATAGCGATGTCTATAAAAAACTAAAGCGTCAAAGAGGTTAAATTATGTTGATTTCAGCTACCGAATTTAAAAATAATTTTGGACAATATATTGATTTTTCTAAAAAAGACCCAGTTTTTGTTGAAGAAAATGGCAGAAAAGTCGGCGTTTTCTTATCTGTTGATGAATATGACAGACTTTGCGAGTTAGATGATGCTTATTGGGGTGCTAAAGCATTGGACGCTAAAGCAAATAGTCCCTCTTTAGGTGAAAATAGTTTGCAAGTTTTATTAGATATGGCACAACAGAAAGGTATTAAAATCGATCTTAATCGCTAGATAAAACTATTGTTTTTACACCCCTGGGAGGGGTGTTATCCCTCGGATGCCAAAGGGATAACACCCCTCGAAGGGGTGTTATCCCTAAATTATTTGACTGATTAGCTAAAATAGCTATAATGGACTTATGCTTACACTTGATATTAAACCACAACCTGCTAATTTCATTAAAGAATTGCCGTCTAAACAATGTAAGCAGCTTTATGTTGCGGTTTTAGAACTGATGAAAAACCCTACCCCGCACGATTTTGCCAAACTTAAAGGATATGACCATCTTTATCGAAAGGATGTGGGGGAATTTAGAATTATCTATCGTTTTGATAATACTCATTTATTTGTTTTACTTGTGGGCAAACGCAACGATGATGACATCTATAAAAAGTTAAGGAATTTACAACCATGAACGTTCAAGCAACCAAATTAAAAACCCATCTAGGAAAATATCTCGACGCGGCTATCAAGGGACCTGTTTTTGTAGAAAAAAATGGTAGAAATACGGCGGTGATTATCTCTTTTGAAGAATATAATCATCTGTTAGAGTTAGAGGATTTTTACTGGGGAATCAAGGCGTTAGAATCTGAAAAACAACCCTCTATCGACAATGGTTTAGAGTTTCTAAATCAAGTGCTCAAAGATAAAGGTATTAACCTCGAAACCTAACCCGCGTAGGTTGGAGTGAGCGACGCGAACTCCAACCTACACCAAGAGGTATTGTGATGTTAAAATTTCCGTATGGTATTAGTGATTTTAGTAGTTTGGTGACGGAAGGATATTACTATGTGGACCGCACCGATAAAATTCCCTTGATAGAAGAAGCGGGCAAGCAACTGCTATTCTTGCGCCCGCGCCGCTTTGGTAAAAGTCTGGTGTTATCGATGCTAGAGAATTACTACGATCTGGCCCGTGCCGACCAATTTCAGCAGTTATTTGGACACTTGAAAATCGGTGCCA
>DZAL01000433.1 GCA_022729575.1 Thiomargarita sp. | reverse complement strand
TGCTGGCTGGCCAAACTCATTATGGGACAACTGGATAAGGATATTACTATACCAAACTCCTACATACGATAACTCCAATGGAGGTAATTAACTTATGAAGGAAAACATACTGATAAATCCGTCTTTAGCGGAAGTCTGGGAATGGCGTAAACAACTACGTTTGACCTGTGAAGGAATGTCGCAGGAGGAGCGTTTGGGTTATTTTCATCAAGAAGCTGAAAACGCTTTACGAGACCATGGTTTAAAACTGGTGCCCATTGGAAACGGACAATCTAAGTTGGAAAGATTGACCCCCAACTAACTCGCGTAACCTGCCTCAGGCACCAAATTCCGAAATGGTGCCTGACGCTATCGCTTACGTACCTTACCCGGGCTTGGTCGGAAGTGAAGATTGGAAAACTTTAGGAGTTGCAGAAATAGCGGGCGTAGGTTAGCAATCTTCTTCACTGGGTGGTCTGAATCAGGATTGACAGGATTGAAGAATTTTCAGAATGGAGTTGGGGTTTCATTCTGTCAATTCTCTCATGTCTTTCAATTCTGATTCAGACAATTTATCACGAAGGAGGTAACCAGGGGGCAAGTTTATCATTGCCCACAGTGCCAATTTATCTGATTCCAACCCCACTCAACAACCCCTAGTCCCGTTGTAGAATCATTCTGCAACGGGGCGATTTTTTTAGTTTTCCACACCAAACCAAGGAATCGGCAGTCATACTCAATCCTTAATTCTTGAGATAAGTTGACCAGATTTTTTTCGGGGGGTACACTTGATAAGTGCATGAATTGCCCATATTACCCCAGCATACAGATAACCATTCACCTAAGTTCCAAGAGGAGTTTTTATGACGGTTGCAAACGACAATCCAAAGCAACAAGTTTACTTAGCACAAGTTGAACAACTCTATCAGCAAGTACAAAACTGGGGCAAAGATAAGTTTGACTTCGCCTACCTAGACTATTATCCCATTAGCGACCAGACCGGGGATTACCAAGCCAAACAGTTGACAGTACTTAGAAAAAATGCCCCAAACGGTGAAGCTACCCTGATAAATTTCTTCCCGCTGGGTCTCACCTTTCTCAAAGGTAAGGGGGGAGGGCTGTTTCAAAGTAAAAATAAAGTTGTAAAAACAAATAATTGATAGTATAATTTCATTAGAGTTGTTCCGAATTAACAAATAGAGTATTCTAGTAAAGTAATTGAATCAAA
>DZAL01000012.1:11042-56333 GCA_022729575.1 Thiomargarita sp. | reverse complement strand
TGGACTCCAACGCGGCTTAACTTAATGGCAGTGCGGCTAAAGCCTCTACTCCAATATTTCCGTATTTTATTACGGCATCTACCGCGTTCATCGCTGGAGTGGAGGCTTTAGCCGGTGAGGATTGGTACGAAGTTAAACTACGGGGAACGTTCTCCGGCTAAAGCCTCTACTCCAATGTTTTTCATCACCGAAAATCTATTTTTACTTTTACGAGGAACTTATATTATGAAGCGTTTTGAACCGTTTTTAGGTAGTATCGATCACTTGCTGGATGAAAGTCCTAAAAGTGATAAAGGGACTTATTTTCATCCGGCGCTGAAAAATCTGGGTTGCGTCAGTCTCGTCTTGATTCGAGAAGCGATTGCACCGGTGATATTTCGTAATTCCGAACCGGAGATTACCGATATTGACATTGCGGAAGAGCCGCATGTGCGGGCGGTGCCCAATAAATTTAAATACCCGGAACGTAGTCGCGGTTTGCAGATTTTGCGTTTGTTCAAGGCAGGAGGCAAGATGGCGCAAAATAAGACCTTGCTAATGCCCAAGCAGGTACCATCGGATGCCTTTGATTTAAATACACTGGTGTTTGGCGATTCGGCCAATCAGGACAATCGTGTGTTGCCAGTCAAGGCGGCGGTGAATTATTCAGATGCGTTGAGTGTGTTGCCCAAACATTTTTGTGTGGATGAGTCGTTTCATAATCGGGCGATGGAAGATGGTACCTTGTTTGACGCGGAGGATAAAAAGAACAGTGATAATCTGTTCACTCGTCATTTTATTCGACCGGGCACGTTGATGATTCAGGTGTTATCGACTCGTGGGAAGTTACTTCCGCCCATTGGGTTAGACCATCTGTTGTTAAGTCTTGGGGTGGCGGGGGCTTATGGGGGACAAACTTCGGTCACGGGGGTTAACGTGCAAACTCATCTGGTTGGCATTTATGCCGGACGATTTGAACAGCCGGTAACGTCGCCTTATGTGTTGGTTAAGCAGTTGAATCTTAAAACCGATGAAGACCCGCATGGGACTGAGGTGGAAAAGTTGATACCGACGTTGCATCAGATGTTGGTGCCGGTCCATGAGGAGGTGATGGACCATTCAGCCGTTCAGCAGTATCAACAAGACTTGATTAAACGGTTTGAACAAGACCATGAAGCCTTGGCGACCGAGTATCAAAATGCCGCGAAGAAAGTGGCCAATTTATTTGATGAATGGTTTGGCAAATGAACAAGATAACTTTGGGAATTAAAGCGACGACGCTAACCCCCTTTGCTTATCACAGTTTGATGGTACAAAATGGTTCCGCCACTTTACCGGAATTAATCAGTGACCGGGCAATGGCGTTTGGGTTAGCTGCTACCTTGGGAATGTTACGCGCCAGTGTGGCCTTGCCAGCGAAAAATTATCGGGCCCATCTGGGTACCATGCCCTGGCGGACTTCGGTATTTATTACGTCACTCCCGCGTTTATTGCCGCCGTTAATTCGTCGTCTCAACTTGGATGGGGAAGCGGGAATTAAGCGTAAAGTCCAAGACGTGGCCAAAAGAGGTAATTTGAAAGATTTCTTTCAGATTCAAGAAGTGCCCGAAGGTCAAGTATTCCGCGGCGCAATTTTTGGGTTTAATCCGTTTCAATATACGGGACAACCCCAGTTGGTTATTCGTATTGGACTGCATCGCAATGGGATGGTGTTATTAGAACCGACCGAGGAAGTGACGAAGGTTACTCTCAATGCGGCTACGGCAGCATTATTTGATTGTCAGTTATCTCCTGGGCGTGATTCCTCTGATGGGAAGGTGGTAAAACGATATTGCTTACATGGATTACAGTTGTCCAGAGAGTATGAGTTGGAGGAGGCGTTAGGGGAAGTGATGAAGTGGCAGTGAGGTTGAGGGTTAAACCTGACAGGTCTCGAAGACCTGTCAGGTTTGAACGCGTTGTTCAAGTTTCTATAGTAAGGTTTTCCCTAGCCTCTGGAGTGCAATAAGAATTATTGCACCACGATTCGCAATAATTCTTATTGCGCTCCAGAGAGAAGGTTACCAATTCGTAGGCATTCGCTCGCCTAACCAAAAACTTGAACATCGAGTTTGAATAGATAATACCGAACTATGAGGAGATTTAGATGGCAAAGTCTTTCCAATTGTTAATTGATAGCATGTCCCCAGAATCACAGGCTCGGGCCGAACAACAGGCACAGGAACTTTTAGCACAACTCCCTGTGGAAGAGTTGAGACAGGCAGGCCAGTTATCACGTCAAAATCTGGTCAATCTCTGGCAAATGGAACCTGCCAATCTCGCTAGTTTAGAGCAGCAAATTGATCTCTATCTTAACTCTTTGCGGAGTTATCTGGCCGCTATGGGTGCGGAATTAGAGATTCGGGCTAACTTTCCATACGGAAGTGTAGAAATTGAGTCGTTTGCAAGTTTACAAAAGAATGCCGCTTAGGGGCGTTGATGGTAGGATGGTTTAGGACTGCCAGTCCTTGAAGGACTGGCAGTCCTTGTTGGTACGGGAGTCCAAATCTTCAGATTTGGCCATGTCCAAATTTGAAAATTTGGACTCCAATGTCCTTGACTATTTCAACTTCACCATTTTTTGTCAAAGCGGTCATAAATCTCTTCACGTTTAGGATAGGGTTGGGAAAATTCCGTTGAAGATTGTGCAATCAGTGACAAATATGATTGCATAGCCTCGGCATACTCGGCATCCATTGGCACCGCCGCAGAGTTGTCCGTCGTTACCGATTTATCCGCAACGACTTGCTGATTGGAAGTTTCCTTGGCATTCAAAGGTTTTTCTGAAAGTGTGGAAACCACTTTAGGTAATCGCGCAGAGTTAATAATAATCCGCCCAACTTCGCGAACAATCTCAAATTGGTCGAAACCAGATAACCATTCTTTGGGTATCAAAAGCCCGTCATTAGTAATAATAGCTGTGTTCATAATTTGCCTTTAGAGAAAGTTTGATTGACAAATTTAATTATAGCATAGAGTACAACGAATTAGGAAATAAACGAATGGCTAATTTTTAGCCGAATCAGATGAACCTGTACTATTTTCTTTCTCTGGAGCGCAATAAGGATTATTGCGCCTGGCGGCGCAATGCTGCGCAATAATCCTTATTGCGCTCCAGAGGGTAGGTACAATTTTATCAGATCACCATAAGAGGATTTAAATATGTCTTTAACCATCGCTCGTCATTGTGTCCCTAGCGACCTTCAGACGGGATTATCACCGTTACAAACTGCATTATTGAATCATCCCGCGCGAGTCCGTATTGCGGATGCGCCTACGGGGGCGGGGAAGAGTTATGCGTTTCAACGGGCTCTGTTGGATAATGGGGAGCGGGTATTGTTTGTGGTGCCGACCCGGCGGTTGGCGCAGAATTTGGCGCGGTGTTTGTCAGAAGGTTTAGAGGCGGCGGGTTGGGAGGAGAAAAAACGACGGGCTAAAATTGTGTTGTGGAATTCGGATGCGACTAAATCGTTGCAAGATGAAGGTATTAAGGAGATTGGGGCGCGGCGGATTCGTCAAATTTATGAGTTGGATACCACTCGTCGAGGGGGCGAAATGATTATCACCGTGCCCGAGGTGGTGAGTAATTTGTTGTTGCGCTACCAGTCGAAACCAGGACAATCGGATGCCGGTATTTTTGATTTTTTGACGTGTTTTGACCACCTGGTATTTGATGAATTTCATACCATCACAGCCCGAGGATTTGGCTTGGCGGTGGTGTTTGCGAAGTTAGCGGCGGAGTATTCGGGGGCCCGGACTAAGGTGAGTTTTTTGTCGGCCACGCCGTTGAATATTCAGCCGGTGTTGGCGGCATTACAGGTGCCCAGTGAGCAGATAGTGGTGTTACAGGAGGAGGTTGGTAGTGCGGGGCGGGCGATTCATGGGGATGTCACATTGCAATTGGAGGAAAGTGAGAGTTTGTTGGCCGTGTTGAAAAAATATCAGGCGGTGATACAGGAGGAGATTGACCAGCAGCGGCAGGTGGTGGTAATTTATAACGAGTTACGAGATTTGCAGTTGCAGGTGCCGCAGTTGGAGCAGTGGGTGAAGCGGATTGGGGTGTTGCCGCAGGAGTGTTTGTTGATAAATAGTATTGATGATAGTCGGCCGGAGGTGAAAGCTCCTGGTGAGTTTACGGTGGGGCGGCGGCAACCGCCGGAGCGTTTTAAATTGTTGATTGCGACTTCTAGTGTTGAGATAGGAGTGACGTTTAATGCGCGGGTGTTGTTGATGGAACCGGGCTTTGAACCATTGAATTTTTTGCAGCGGTATGGGCGGGCGGCGCGGGGGGATTTTCCTGGTCTGGTGGTGGTGCGTTGGGATAAAGGGTTGGTGGAGAAGCAACCGTGGTTGCGGCAGTTGATAGCGTGGGTGGCGGCGCAGGAGGGGCAAACAACGCAGATTCAGGCGTTGACCACGATGTTGAGTCAACAGGTGATGTCGGCGTTTAATAGTCCCGTGGCAGACCAGCCGAAGTATTTTGGGGAGTTACCGTCACGGGCGGCGGCTACGGCGGGGTTATATTGGTATGTGTTGTCTAAACATCATACTAACAAAGGCTATCGTGAAGCGCATTTGCGTGAATATGCACCAAAGCAGACGAAAAAGATGGCGGTGTTGCTGGGGATGGTGCGGAAGATGATGGCTTCGCCACGATTTGCCCGGAGTGCGAAACAGTGGTGTGACCGCTTTGAGGCCGAGGCGCGGGTGTTGCGGGATATTGGGCGCGGGATTCGAGTGGTGAATGAGGCGTGGGGGGAAGTGAGAGAGGTGCGGGAGGTTTGGTTACGACGGAACACGGATATTTTGGAGACAGGAGTGTGGCGGATGGGGGAAGATGGTGAGGAGGAGGTGCATTATCAAGGGAGTTGGCAGAGTCATTTGTTGGATGAACGGCGTTATGTGCCGAATCAGATGAGTGTGTTGTTTCCGCATACTCAGAATACAGCTTCGTTGATTCTCAATGCGGAGTGGGTGAAAGAATGGTGTCATCAGTTACGCGAGACTAAAGGGCCGGCCAGTATGGCTTGGGAGTTGTTTCCGGAATCGATGGCGGCGGCGGAAGAGTTGGTCAGATGGACAGGGTTGGTGGTGTGTGATGACAACAATACAGAATTGGACGCATCAAGCGGCGTTTTATGAGCGGGTAGTGCGGTTAGAATTACATGGGTTGCATTTTCAACATATTGAGTTGTGTGAACGCCGGGCGTGGATGTATTTGCATAAAATTAATTTCGCGCAATGGCATGAGCGGGTGGCGACGGGGACGGCTAAACATGAGACCAGTTATAGTCGTGACTATTCAACCGAGGGATTATTTGGTTTGGCACCGGACCGGATTGATTGGGAGAATGGTGTGGTGTATGAGAATAAGGGGACGGCGGGGGCTAAAGAAGCCTCTAATAACCAAACGGCGTTTTATGCGGTGATGTTGGCGATTGCTACCGGTAAGGAGTGGCGAGCGGTGACGCATGTGTTATCGACCCGGAAGCGGCGGGAGGTGGTATTAGATGCGGCGCGGTTGCAGAGTTTATGGGAAGCTGCGGGGCGGTTGGAGGAGTTAGCGGGGCAGCGCGAGGTGCCGGCGGGGGCGGCGATTCCGTTGTGTGGGACGTGTTCGTTGGAGCGGTTTTGTGGGTTTGAGTAATTCGATATTCAAGTAGTTGCGTAACTTAACGAGTACAACGGATGGATGAAATAAACGGATAAACCTACTAATTGTTCTAGTCCGTGTCTCACTACCAGCCGTGGTACTTGATTAGGTTTATCCGTTTATCCCATCCATCCGTTGTACTCGCCCAAGAAAAATTAAGGGGGAGGTGTTAATGACCCATTTTCTATTCACGGTTCAGTTCCTCTAAGAGTTCCTCTGGAGTAATTTGGAATGGCGAAACTTGAAAACGTGCCAGTGCTTCTAAAAAAGTATAGCGGTTAACGCCCGCAATTTCAGCAGCTTTGGCTTGTGAAATCATTTGGAGTTCGTACCATTTGACGGCGGCGGCCAGGCGCATTTGTTGGATAAATTCTGGTGGACTTTGGCGGAGGGCCGAAAATACGGTGTCAGGCAGTTGGATAGTGAGGTCAATGTTCATGGTTACTCTTGTGTTATTTGGATGAAAATAGTAGAGATATTGTAATTGGTCTGGTTTCAAATGTCAACTGAAAAGACCTGATAGGTTTTGCAAACCTGTCAGGTCTGGTGGTGATTCAATATCAGCTTTCCTCGGTGCGGTTGGAGGAGTTGGCAGAGCAGCGCGTGGTGCCGGCGGGACGGGAGATTCCGTTGTGTGGGACGTGTTCGTTGGGGCGGTTTTGTGGGTTTGGGTAGTAAGTACTGAAGCATAAATTCTGCGGTATTTTCCCCTCACCCCCCGACCCCTCTCCCAAAGGGCGAGGGGCGAAAGAAAATACGAGAAAATTTTTTCTCGTTACCACGCTCCGCGTGGTAATGCAGTGAGGACGCTCTGCGTCCCGAAATATGAACCCTCACGGGTGTGAGGTATCAGCCCCTGATAGTCATCTGGGTCGACGATACGGGACGCAGAGCGTCCTCACTGCATTACCACGCGGGGCGTGGTAACGAGGTTAAGGTAAGACGGCGTTGCCAAAGCTGAAGCTTTGGACTCCAACGCCGTAACTTTAGCTTAACTTAATGGCAGTGCGGCTAAAGCCTCTACTCCAACAGGTTGGTTCTCGTTCCTACGCGGGGCGTGGTAACGAGGTTAAAATTTCAAAAGTCAATTAAGCATGGAGGTATCATAGTGGAAACTTTATTTATTTCGCGTGAGGCGACTTTAAAACGTCGTGAGAATACGTTGATGATTTCGGTGGCGGGAAAAACTAAGCCGTTTCCGATTGAGAAATTGCGGCATGTGGTGTTGTTGGGGGAGACGGAGTTGAATACTAAATTATTGACTTTGTGTGGTCAGTATGGGGTGCGGTTGTCGGTGTTTGATTATTATGGCTATTTTAAGGGGGCGTTTGAGCCGATTGAGCAGAATCAGTCGGGGTGGGTGAAGTTGGAGCAGGCGCGGTGGTTGTTGAATGAGGAGCAGCGGATGGGGGTGGCGCGGGAGATTGTGCGGGGGGCGGCGTATAATTTGCGGGCGAATTTGGCTTATTATTCTTACCGCGGTAATGATAGCTTGGCTGGTCCATTGAAGGAGTTGGAGAAGTGGATGGGGAAAATTGAGCAGGCGGTGACTTCGGAGGAGTTGATGGGGGTGGAGGGGAATGTGCATCAGGTGTATTATGGGGCGTGGGGGGTGATTGATGAGCGGTTGCAGTTTGGGCCGCGGGTGCGGCGACCGCCGAATAATCCGGTTAATTGTCTGATTTCGTTTTTGAATCAGTTGGTGTATACGGTGGTGCGGCATGAGACGTTTAAGACGCATTTGGAGGAGACGTTTAGTTTTTTGCATTCGCCGGGTCGTGGGCGGTCGTCGTTGAGTTTGGATTTGGCGGAGCCGTTTAAGCCGGTGTTGAGTCATCAGTTGATTTTTAAGTTGGTGCGTAAAAATATTATGGCGGAGAATTGGTTTGATCAGAAGACGGGGGTGTGTTTGTTGACGGAGACGGGGCGGCGAAATGTGGCGGAGCAATTTTCCATACGTTTAGAAGAGGAATATGAGGGGCGGAGTTTTCGGGAGTGGATTTATCAGGAGGCGTTGAAAATTGAGCGGTTGGTGTTGGGCGTGGCGGAGTATGAATCTTTTAAACGGGGTACTTGACAATGTATATGTTAATGAGTTATGATGTAGAGGCAACCCGGACCAATAAGTTTAAGAAGTTGTTGCGGCGTTATTTGATGCATACGCAATATTCAGTATTTTCTGGGGATATTACGGAGGCGCAGGCAATTAAGTTGCGACATGAGTTAAGTTTGTTGATGATTCATGGAGATCGGGTGGTTGAAATTACTACGGCGAATCGGCATAACGTCAATGTAGTGCAATTGGTAAAGAGTGAGTCTGATAAAGGGATGGTTAAGCGGCTGGAGTCGAATGATCATCGTAGTGATTTCAGTGTGTTATGAAAGGTGAGTGGGGATATTCACTTACTTTTTATATATTCCAACTTCAATCGGCAATAAAGTAAAATAGGCTGGGGACCGAAGTTGACTTATGTGGGTTTCAAGACGATTTTTCAAAAATTCTGGAGGTGAAAAACGCCAAATATGGCATGAGTAGAGGGGTTACGCATCCCCATGAGGGGTTATGAGGTTTTACTAAAAAGGTCGTCGCTGTTTAGCATCTCCTGTTACGCATCCCCATGAGGGGTTATGAGAACTTTCTTAACTTGTCAAGACTTAATTTATTAACAAGTTACGCATCCCCATGAGGGGTTATGAGATAGAACGATCCCCATAAATAGCAGGATCAAAACCAAGTTACGCATCCCCATGAGGGGTTATGAGTCTTTTGATTTACCCTCTTTTGTTTGTAACAAGTTCAGTTACGCATCCCCATGAGGGGTTATGAGAGGCTGGTATTCATTACTGAATGACCAGGAAATCTTCGTTACGCATCCCCATGAGGGGTTATGAGCGACTGCTATCAGTGGGGCGGTGCCGGCTGTGTTCAAGTTACGCATCCCCATGAGGGGTTATGAGCAACAAGTTTTCTTTTCATATTACTCTTTTTTGAATTCCTGGTTACGCATCCCCATGAGGGGTTATGAGAGGTTAAGTAAATTTGGCGTCCGCCGAGCGTGAAGCGTTACGCATCCCCATGAGGGGTTATGAGTTTCCGCCTTTCTTTCCCGTTTCCTTCTCTGCTTTTGTTACGCATCCCCATGAGGGGTTATGAGAGATGGATAGAACAAGTCCACTACATTTCCATTTTTGTTACGCATCCCCATGAGGGGTTATGAGATAAGCTAAGCTAAGATAGGAAAGGGAGAGGTAACAGGTTACGCATCCCCATGAGGGGTTATGAGGCCGTCGTTTCTAAAGCCATCGCCCGTAAACACCACTGTTACGCATCCCCATGAGGGGTTATGAGTTAGCAAACTTAGGTCTAAATTCACTAAAGTCTAACCGTTACGCATCCCCATGAGGGGTTATGAGAATATCCGTACAAATCACAAACACAAGAGGGAAAATGTTACGCATCCCCATGAGGGGTTATGAGGGCGCCAAACTTCCTTAAAGGAGACATAAAATGAGTGTTACGCATCCCCATGAGGGGTTATGAGCACACCTAGATTCTTCCATAAGAAAAGCGAAGCGGGTTACGCATCCCCATGAGGGGTTATGAGTGAATGTAATAATCGGATGACTCGAACCCAGCCGTAGTTACGCATCCCCATGAGGGGTTATGAGTCCTCCATGGATAGGGGGTTTAAACTGGGGCGTGGGGTTACGCATCCCCATGAGGGGTTATGAGATAGTCTGTATGAGTGCAGAAGATACGCTGGTTTAAAGTTACGCATCCCCATGAGGGGTTATGAGAGAATATGAGCAGGCCAGAATCTTCGCAAAAAACGGGTTACGCATCCCCATGAGGGGTTATGAGGGTGGCAAACTTCAAGCGCCTTTAAAACGCCTTAGTTACGCATCCCCATGAGGGGTTATGAGTCCAGCCACTATCCATGCCCTTGAAGACCATCTGCGTGTTACGCATCCCCATGAGGGGTTATGAGTATAAGGTACGTATGTAAATCTTCACTATTTAAAACGTTACGCATCCCCATGAGGGGTTATGAGCCCGTTATTTTCCCTCCGTTGGGTTGAATTATAACCCGTTACGCATCCCCATGAGGGGTTATGAGAGTTTAGGGAGAACGAGGTGGGCGTGGGTGGCAGGTTACGCATCCCCATGAGGGGTTATGAGTCAGAATTTCGGTAAACAATTGCCATGACTCTACGTTACGCATCCCCATGAGGGGTTATGAGATGCGCCCACTTGCCACTATGATGTGGTAAGTCAACCGTTACGCATCCCCATGAGGGGTTATGAGTTCGGGCTCAAAATACGATTCATACGCTTGTCCAGGTTACGCATCCCCATGAGGGGTTATGAGATTCTAATCTAATCTAATCTAACAAAGGAAAAGTATAGTTACGCATCCCCATGAGGGGTTATGAGCGGAGTCCAAGACATGTCTTGGACTCCAAAAGGTAAGGTTACGCATCCCCATGAGGGGTTATGAGCTCGATTTTCCTCGTATTTTATTTCGCCCCTCTCCCCTGACAGTGGGGTGAGGGAACTAGAGTTCAAGATTACCTAGAAGTGAAACAACGATAAGGCTGTAACCCACCGGACCGAGTTTGGAGAGACCCACTGACTAATTGTTTACAGGTACCGGTGGCGTAAACCACGCCAATTTTTGATGCAGTTTGACCACGCCACCAATGATAATAATACTATACAACTTAATTTTAGCTTCCTCCACCATTCCTGGCAACTCGGCTATCGTCCCAGTTAATACTAATTGATCAGCCGTCGTCGCTTTTTGCACTAAAGCTGCTGGCGTGTCCGGCGGCAAACCATGCTTGATTAATTCACGCGCTAACGTCGGTAACGCTCGCACCCCCATATAAACCACCACGGTTTGATGAGGTTGCACTAACTCGGCCCAATTTAAATTGACACTACCATCTTTTAAATGGGCTGTCACAAAAATACAAGATTGCGCATATTTACGGTGTGTCAATGGAATCCCCGCATAAGCCGAAGCGGCGGTAGCCGCAGTAATCCCCGGCACCACTTGAAATGGAATCCCTTCCTCCATCAAAGTTTCAATCTCTTCACCGCCTCGACCAAACATAAACGGGTCTCCGCCCTTTAACCGTAATACCCGTTTACCCTCTTTGGCTAAACGCAACAGTAACTGATTAATCTCTTCCTGGGGCACGACATGATTAGTCGGCTCTTTTCCTACATAAATTTTTTCCGCATCGCGGCGGACCAGATTCAAAATTTCTGGCATGACCAGACGGTCATATAACACGACATCCGCTTGTTGCATCAAGCGTAAGGCCCGAAAAGTGAGTAAATCCGGATCCCCCGGCCCCGCGCCTACTAAATAAACTTCTCCATAAGTATTGGCCGCCGCGGAAAGGGATTGCTTCTGCAATAAATTTTCTAACGCTTTAGTCGCTTCGGCAATATGTCCTGATAATAACATTTCGGCAATAGTCCCTTGTAATACGGTTTCCCAAAACCGTCGCCGCTCTTTAAATGGCAACCGCTGTTTAACTTGTTCGCGAAAACTGGCAACGAAATTCGCTAAATTGCCATAAGCGGAAGGAATCATCGTCTCTAATCGTGTCCGCAATAGCCGAGCTAACACCGGAGATGCGCCGCCGGTAGATACGGCAATTTGTACGGGATGGCGATCAATGATTGAAGGCATGATAAAACTACATAATTCTGGTTGATCTACCACATTTACCGGTAGGTTTTGTTCATGGGCTAATCTCGATACCTGCTCATTCACGGCTTTATCATTGGTAGCCGCCATGACTAAACGGCAACCGGTTAAATCCGTCGCGGCAAACGGCGCAGCCCGATGAATAATCCGTCCGTCTTTAGCCCATAGACTCAGTGACTCATTAATCACCGGCGCGACTACTTTTACCTTAGCATGGGCTTCTAGCAACAATTCCACTTTACGAGTAGCAGTTGCGCCCCCACCAACCACTAAACAAAGTTGATCCTGGATATTTAAAAAAATTGGAAAGAAGTTCATAATAATTAATCTGTTAACTATTTAAATGATGTTGTGTATTGCACCAAATGCTTGCATAAGAAACGATATTAGTATATAAGAATAAGCTGGATTGCAAAATTATTTTTAAACCATAACTTTTTAAAGGAAAATACGCCATGGCTGATTTTGATAAAGAGCTCGATGCTTCTGGTTTGAATTGTCCACTTCCGATCTTACGGGCCAAAAAGACCCTAAATGACATGACCAGTGGCCAAGTGTTACGGATTATTGCCACCGATCCAGGCTCCGTCAAGGATTTTGATGCGTTTGCCAAGCAAACTGGTAATGAGCTGTTAAAATCCACAGAAGAAGGCGGCAAATATTACTTTCTAATTAAGAAAAAATAGCCATCACTGTTGGCACTAGAGGAGATTGTTATGTCTGATGCGAAAAAACTCGCGATTATTGCCACCAAAGGTACGCTCGATTGGGCTTATCCTCCGTTTATTTTGGCTTCTACCGCGTCCGCTTTGGGTTATGATACCCAAATCTTTTTTACTTTTTATGGCTTGCAACTGTTAAAGAAGAAACTGTGTTTGCAAGTCAGCCCGCTGGGCAACCCGGCCATGCCGATGCCAATGCCAGTGCCGGTGCTCATACAAGCATTGCCAGGAATGCAAGCCATTATGACTAGCATGATGAAGGCCAAGATGAAGAAGAAAGGCGTGGCTTCCGTTGATGAATTGCGCCAACTGTGTATCGAAGCCGAGGTCAAATTAGTGGCTTGTCAAATGACGGTCGATTTATTTGACTTTAAGCATAGTGATTTCATTGATGGCATTGAATTTGGAGGGGCGGCCACCTTTTTCGAATTTGCTGGTCAATCAGATATTTGCTTGTATATTTAACCTCATCGTAAGAGACCTCTTACGCACTATTCACTGATTTTCGGTGGAATGGTGCGTAAGATATAGACGACCCATTACTTATTTACTCACCTTACGCACCACCACCCCTAGCCCCTCCTTGCTAAGGAATGTCCCCTGCGAGTTAGGTGGTGCTTACTCCCCTCCTTACCAAGGAGGGGTTGGGGGTGGTCATGCGTAAGGTGAGTTATTTACAACTATTCTATCTTCTCATGTCCTCCGATATTGCTTCCACGCTTCAAACTACTATACAACAAGCTATTGCCACTCGGACCCCACTCCAAATTGTAGGTGGTCAGACCAAGGCTTTCTATGGTCATTCAGTCACTGGCCAACTATTAGAAGTGGCTAATCATAGTGGCATTCTCAATTATGAGCCAAGTGAATTAGTTGTCACCGCCCGCGCCGGCACCCGGTTGTCAGAGCTTACGGCTACATTAGCTACGCGAGGACAATGGTTGGCCTTTGAGCCACCACACTTTGGTGACCAAGCTACCTTAGGAGGCACCATTGCCTGTGGCTTCTCAGGTCCCGCTCGCCCTTATCTTGGGGCCGCGCGTGATTTCGTATTAGGTGTAAAATGTATTAATGGTCGCGGCGAAATCTTAAGATTTGGTGGACAGGTGATGAAAAATGTGGCGGGTTATGACCTCTCACGATTAATGGTCGGCGCGTTGGGCACCTTAGGGGTATTGCTAGAAATTTCTTGCAAGGTCTTACCACTGCCGGCGGAAACCGCAACTATAGTGATTCCCACGACCTTAACTCAAGCCTTACCGCAGCTGATTCACTGGGGTAATCAAGTCATTCCGTTAACCGCGAGTAGCTACGAGGGGGGGAGGCTATGGTTAAGAATTGCCGGCGATAGTATTCAATCTATACTTAACAAAATGCCTGGCGACTGGTTTCCTAACGGTGACCAATTTTGGGCGGATTTACGAGAGCAACGCTTGCCATTTTTTACTCAAGGAGATTTGCCTTTATGGCGTTTATCCGTGCCACCTACCGCACCAGCGTTAGAATTGGCCGGGGAGCAGTTGATTGAATGGGGCGGCGGCTTGCGGTGGTTACGTAGTGACTTGCCAGCCACGACCATTCGCCATGCGGTAGCTCAAGTGGGAGGACATGCGACCTGGTTTAGAGGAGAGCCTAAAGACAGTGCGATTTTTCACCCGTTACCGGCCCCGTTAGCGGCTTTGCACGATCGCCTAAGAGTACAATTTGACCCGCAGGGGATTTTTAATCCGCCTAAAATTTGACGACTTAAAGATTTGACAACTTTAAAAAAGTTGTCAAATCTGCTCCGAAATTTTTCTCGTTTTCTCGTTCCCACGCGCCAGCGTGGGAATGCAGTGGGCCACGCGCTAGCGTTGCGGGAAAGGGACGCTGGCGCGTCCAGACTGCATTCCCACGCCGGCGCGTGGGTACGAGATAAAGCTAAGGTGACGGCGTTGGAGTCCAAATCTTCAGATTTGGCAACGCCGTCTTACCTTGACCAATCTCGTCCAAAGCTGAAGATTTGGACTCCAACGTGGCTTGGCTTAATGGCATTGTGGCTAAAGCATCTACTCCACCGGGGACAGTGTTTCCATTTTTCATTTTTGGGATAGTGTTTAAAGTTGTCAACTCTTTTTCTTTCGCCCCCTCTGGGAGAGTGGTCTGGGGTGAGGGAAAATACCGCAAAATTTCTGTTTCAGTACTTATAATCACATACATAATGAACAAAACTTACCGTTTAGGCGAATTGTTTTCGGGTCCTGGTGGAATCGCCTTAGGAGCAAAAACCGCTAAAGTCACCGTCAAGGGCTCCTCATATTCGATTTCTCACGCCTGGGCCACTGATTACGATAAAGATACCTGCGAAACTTACCGGAATAACTTAAGTCCTGAAAATCATAAATCTGTAATTTGCTGTGATATTCGGGAATTGGATTTTGAAAGATTGGCTGAAATATCTGAAATTGATGCCTTGGCGTTTGGTTTTCCATGTAATGATTTTAGCGTTGTTGGGAAACAAAAAGGTATGAATGGGGTTTATGGTCCATTATATGCCTATGGTGTAAAGGCATTGAACATTTTTAAACCGCAATGGTTTTTGGCAGAGAATGTCGGAGGATTAAGAAATTCAAATGATGGACAAGCCTTTGAGAAGATACTGGAGGAGCTAAAAAAGGACGGATATAACGTAACGCCACATTTATATAAGTTTGAACAGTATGGAGTCCCACAGGCGAGGCACCGAATCATTATTGTTGGCTTTAGAAATGATTTAGACCAAGTTTTTCAAGTTCCATCTCCTGAACCATATAAGGACATGGAGGTGTCTAGCAGAAATGCTATTGAGAATCTCCCTATACCAGAAGATGCCTATAATCATGAATTGACTAAACAGTCTAAAGCGGTTATTGAGCGTTTGAAATATATAAAACCTGGCGAAAATGCGTTCACAGCCGATATTCCTAAACACTTAAGGTTAAATGTGAGGGGCGCAAAAATCAGCCAAATTTACAAACGCCTTGACCCTGACAAGCCTGCTTATACTGTAACAGGAAGCGGTGGCGGCGGGACTCATGTTTATCACTGGAAAGAAAATCGTGCATTGACTAACCGCGAACGCGCACGGTTACAAACTTTCCCGGATGATTTTATTTTCCAAGGTTCAAAAGAAAACGTGCGAAAACAGATTGGTATGGCGGTGCCTCCAAAAGTTGCTAAGATTATTTTTGAAGCCATCTTAAACTCTTTAGCCAGAAATATTTATCAAACCTCAACGCCTAATATCATATCTAACCGCCTTTTTGAAAAGCCGCAACATTATGCAGTACCGAAGGAGTAATTATGCTAACCACAGACTTGTTCGATAAAGTTCTCATCCAGCCGGCCCAACATGGGGCAAACCAGTTGTATGTGGTCTCTGGATATGCCACGGCAGCGATGGCGTTTCGTCATTTGGAAGATTTGAAGAAAAATAATCATCAACTCAAAGTGGAATTGATTGTTGGCATGGGTCCGGTAGATGGATTATCTCTAAGCAATCATAAGGGTTTTCAAGAACTTATGCAAACCGTTTATACAGGGGACTTTTCATGCCGTTACTTGACTGAAATGCCCCCCGTACATTCGAAAATTTATGCGTGGTTTGAGGGCGATAAACCAGTATGCGGTTTTGTGGGATCAGCAAATTACACTCAAACGGCTTTGGGGAAAAATCAGCGTGAAGTTATGACGGAATCAGATCCGCAACAGGGGGTTGAGTATTTTCAAAGATTGATTCCGCAAACTACCTACTGTAACGACATTAAGGCGGAAAATATGGTTCAAATTTACAATACTCGCAGTTACACCAGAATTAAGCGTGACAGAGAAGTCATTCAGCCACAAGAAACCGAAACCACAGCAGTTACAACTGAGCTAAGTTTGGCAGGTTTACCGTCCGTGACCTTAACCTTCCTTGACAAAGCGGGAAATCTTCGGCAACGCTCAGGATTAAATTGGGGGCAACGTCCTGGCAGGGAGCCTAATCAAGCCTATATAAAAGTGCCATCCAGCGTTTACAACACCGATTTTTTTCCTGATAGAACCATTCATTTTACCGTGTTGACCGATGATAGGCAAGTTTTAATGTGTGTACGTGCCCAAGACAACGGTAAGCGCAGGGCGTAACCTACCTCTTTAGCCTCAATGCCATTAAGTTAGGCTAAGGTGACGGCGTTGGAGTCCAAATCTTCAGCTTTGGCAACGCCGTCTTACCTTGACCAATCTCGTCCAAATCTGAAGATTTGGACTCCAACGTGGCTTAACTTAATGGCATTGCCTCTTTAGCCTCGTCAATGAATAGATTCAGAATAAACCGTGTCAGTCTGGTCAATGCTTTCCATGTTGTCAACCGATTCGGTCGTTTGAGCAGTGGTAGCAGCCGATTCAGTCATTTTAGCCGATTTCGGTGCCGGTTTCCTTTCCCCAATTCCTAAAGCAATCAACCTTTCATTTAGCAAATTTAATTGTTTACCGATACCCAATCCTTTCAGCGGCAATTCATAATGGGCAATTCGTGGTATCAAATATTGAATATATCGGTTACTGGCGAGAAAAATAAATTGATCATTGGCCAAGTCCGTTTGAATTTGTAATTGCTGAATCACCTTTTCCGCCCATTTCTTTCTTTCCTTAGCTGACATGTTATTGAGCGTGGCATCATAAGGTTCGATTTCAGTATCTAAATCTAATAACCCATGTTTGGCCGACAACACCAAAATTTTATCGGGTTGCAAATAATGTTCAGCGTAGGCAAAACTTTTTTTAAACAACGCACTGATATATAAATCTCTCACTTTGGATTTGGTCTGACGTTTCAATTTAACACAACTGATTAAAACAATTCTTGACATAGATTTTTACCTTGATTTTGGATTAGATTTCGGATTAGATTTCGGATTGGATTTGACAACTTTTCGAAAGTTGTCAAATCTAAGATTTGACAACTTTTCGAAAGTTGTCAAATCTAAATCGAAAGTTGTCAAATCTAAATCGAACTCCCCGCCTTAGATGAATTATACTCTATCCATAGCTTGACGCAACTCTCGTAAAAACCCCGCAATCGTTTCTAACATCTTTGATGGTTGCGATTCCTGTTCGATTCGTTGCACAATGGCACTTCCCACAATCACGGCATCACTGATTTTAGCCACTTGCGCGGCGGTTTCCGCATCTCTAATCCCAAAACCAACGCCCACCGGTAAATTGGTATATTGCCGAAGTTCTTTTAACTTTTGGGCCACCGCGGGGACTTGAATTTGAGCACTACCGGTCACTCCTTTTAGCGATACATAATAGAGATAACCACTGGCTTGAGTACAAATGCGTCGGATTCGTTCCGGGGTCGTGGTAGGAGATAGTAAAAAAATCGGGGCCATCGCATGGGAGCGTAACAATTGACCTAATTCTATGGCTTCCTCTGGTGGCAAATCTACTATTAACACGCCATCCACTTCGGCGGCTTCGGCCAGTTGCACAAATTCGTTATAACCCATGGTCTCGATGGGATTGAGATACCCCATGAGTACCACCGGAGTCATCTGGTCTTTCTCACGGAAAGTTTTCACCATCGCCAACACTTCAGGTAAGTGGGTGCCCGCAGCTAATGCTCTTTCACTGGCTCGTTGAATGACGGGCCCGTCGGCCATGGGGTCTGAAAAAGGCATTCCTAATTCAATAATGTTGGCTCCAGCTTCGACCAAGGTGTGCATCAGTGGCACCGTTAGTTGCGGAGAGGGGTCGCCGGCGGTAATAAAGGGGATAAGTGTAGCGCGGTGTTGGGCGCGTAAGGTATTAAAACAATGACTCAAACGACTCATGTTGAGGATACCGAATGTGTAGTGGTTGATGATTGGTCAGGTGCTAGATTTCCTAATTCACCTTACGCACGGTTAACTCAACCACCCCCAACCCCTCCTTGACAAGGAGGGGAGTACTCCCTGCCAACTCAGTTGGCGCATACTCCCCTCCTTAACAAGGAGGGGCTGGGGGTGGTTATGCGTAAGGTGAGTTACTAAGCCTCGAAGGCTTAGGAAACCTTAAACCCTAATTCGCTTCTTTGGCTTCCGGTTTCCCTCCCACCGTGACCGTAACCATTTTATCCAAATGTAACCGACGTTGGAACGCATCTTTAATTTTTTCCAAGGTCACGGCTTCAATGTTTTGGTTAAAAGTCTGGAGGTAATCCAGAGGTAAACGGTAAAATCCAATGACTGATAGATAGCCTAAGATATTACTGTTATTCTTGATTCGCAACGGAAAACCACCGGTGATGCCTTGTTTGGCTAATTTGAGTTTTTCCGCCGGTGGTCCTTGTGCCACAAAATCTTGTAGCACCTGGCGCACAATTTTCAAAGCCTCCTCGGTTTGGTCATTACGAGTGTCTAAACCCGCGACAAAAGGCCCTGGCACTCGTTGTGGCGAAAAATAGCTATAAATACTATAAGCCAAGCCGCGTTTTTCCCGTACTTCATCCATGAGCAAGCAAGCAAATCCACTTCCCCCTAAAATATAGTTTCCTACATACAGACTAAAATAATCGGGGTCATTGCGAGCTACGCCGGGTTGACCGATTAAAATATGTGTTTGAGTGGCAGGGTGATGCAGATTAACCAAGTTAGCCTCCTTCAAATCGGCTACTGCTGGTAAAGCTGGTGCCGTCTCCCCAGCCGGCAAGCTCCCGACCACTTGATTGGCTAATTGCTCGGCACCCTGTTTATCTACGGCACCGACGATGGCGACGAGAGCATTTTTGGCTACATAATAACGCTGATGAAACGCAACCACTTCTTCTCGTTTTAATGCCATCACGGTTTCTTTCAGACCCGTCTCCGAAATCGCATAAGGATGGTCACCATAAACCGCTTTATAAAAAGCATTGTCAGCGACACTGGCGGGGTCTTGCTCTTGCATTTTCAACGCATTTAACATCCGTTGCCGCACTTGTTCCAACGATTTTTCGCGAAACGCTGGTTGTTTCAATACTACGGTCAACAAATTTAAGGCGGGTGATAATAATTGGGTGTCCGTTAAACTCCGTAAATTCACGGTCGCCATATCTCGGTCTAGTGAAACGGAAAATTGGGCTCCCCAGTTATCAAATTGCTCGGCTACTTGATCAGCATCCCATTCTCCCGACCCGCCTTCTTTCAACAAAGATTTAGTCATGCTCGCCAGGCCAGGTTTATCACCATCACGCGCACTCCCCGCGTCAAAAGTAACTTCTATATCCACCATAGGTAATTCGGGGGCTGCCACAAAGTAAACTCTGGCCCCATTGCTAGTCTCCCACTGCTGAATGGTAGGAATGGCACTGACCGGATAACTCAATAAGATTAGCCAGGCAGTTAAACTATAAATCACCTTACGCACCACCACCCCCAACCCCTCCTTGGTAAGGAGGGGAGTATGCACTACCGGCACCGCCAGAATACCCCCCTTCCTTACCAAGGAGGGGTTTGAGGTGGTGGTGTTAACCGTGCGTAAGGTGAGACTATAAATCATGGTCGTCCAAGCGGTCAATGGTTTCATTAGTGTATCGCTCCTTTGGCAGAATTGGGTGATTCCATAATAGTCGTATTCTTAGTTTTCTCAGTCAAGGATTGCGGCTCTAACACTGCCACCGTTAAGTTATCATCAGTCAAATATTGAGTCGCCACTTGTTGCAGTTGGGCTGGAGTCACTTTGATAATGTTATCCAAGTAAGCCTCTGCTATTTGCCAATTCAACCCAATCGCTTCCGCACGACCGATTTGCATGGCTTGATAAAAAACCGAATCGGCTTCATAAACTTTAGAAGCCCGCAATTGATTTTTTATTTTAGTCAATTCTTTCTCGTCAACCAAGGTCGTTTGCAATTGAGTAATTTGTTCTCGAATCGCCTCTTCTAACTCGCTTAGTGTATGTTTTTCCGAAGGTTTGCCATTAAAGATAAACAAGTTAGATAAGGCACTCCAGAAGTCATAACTGCTCCAAATATTAGTCGCCATTGATTTAGCACGCACTAAGTTTTTGGTCAAACGCGCACTGTCACCACCATCCAGAATGTATGCCAACACTTCCAACGCATACACTTGCCATTCTTGGCCCTTGGGCACGGTAGCCAGCGTAGGTACTTTATAGCCCATAGTTAATTCCGGTAACTTTGCGGGACGCTTAACAATCAACCGTTTCATCCCATATTGCTCCACTTCGGGCCGAGTTGGTACTGGCGTGATTTCGCTACGAGGTAACGGTCCAAAGTGGGTTTTGGCCAATTCGAAAACTGCGGTCGGATTCACGTCACCCGCCACCACTACAATCGCATTATTGGGCGCATACCACCGTTGATACCAATGTTGCAAATCGGTTAACGTTAAATTTTTAATATCACTCATCCAACCAATAATTGGATTTTGATAAGGACTGGTTTGATACGCCGTGGCCAGGAAGTGTTCAAACGCCATGTTATCCGGTTGATCTTCCGTGCGCATCCGACGCTCTTCCAACACCACTTGTTTTTCCTTGGCAAACTCGGCTTCGGACAGGACCAAATTTCGCATCCGGTCAGCTTCCAGTTCAAAACTTAACGCGAGACGACTTTTTTCCAAAGATTGAAAATAAGCAGTCGCATCACTATCGGTGAAAGCATTTTCACTGGCACCATTGGCGGCCATAATGCGAGAAAATTCCCCTGGACCATATTTTTTAGTGCCCTTAAACATCATGTGCTCTAACATGTGTGAAAGTCCAGTTTTACCTTCTTGCTCATAAGCACCACCGACTTTATACCATACTTGGCTGACCGCAATGGGAGCACGATGGTCTTCCTTAACAATTAAATGTAGTCCATTTTCCAGGGTAAATTCCTGTACAGGCCCTGCCAATAGTGCAGATGAAAAATAGGATAATAGGCATAACAGACTGATTTGCAAGTATCTATGAAACATAGTTAAAATTTCTCCAAATTTAAATGTGGTTTTCATCCTAAGCAATATGCGATATTTTATTGAGAAAATCAATAGTGAAACATGAGGATAAATATACACTATACCTAAATGAAAATGGGATTATAACATTAAATTGGGGTCCGGGGCGGAAAAATTCACTGGCTTTTTATTTTTACTATAAAAAATCTTAGGCCACTACACAACATAAATTCGTGTTAATTTGTTAAAGGATTTATGCACGGTTTCTGGCAATTTCCCGAAAATTCTAAATTTTCTGGCTGGCGTTAAGTTTTAAAGATTCTAGCCGCCGTGGATTTGCCCTCACTGCCATTAAGCTAAAATCCTTGATTATTTTTGCTTCACTACCTATTCATTCTTGACTACTCTTTTTGGTTTATGGATACTATCTTTGTTAAGAAATAACTGTTATTGAAATGATTATGGATACTTTTCCTGAACCAATAACCTTCGTAATTGACTACTCTACGGGTCAAATTAAACCATGAACCACGAATTTCAAATGAGTCTGGATACGCAAAGCATTTTATTACTTTGCGGACAATTTGGCAAAAAATCGATTTCAGGTGTTCAGCCTTTGACTACGCCTGAATATACCTGGTTAGCACATTGGTTGCTAGAACAAAAAATGCGTCCTGCCGATTTATTAGGACCAGAGGTGACAACTAAGTTAACCTCGCTATCGTCTCAAACCATTACGGCCAATCGTTTACTGGCTTTACTAAAACGCCAAACGGCGATGGCGGCGGCTTTGGAAAGTTGGAATCAACAAGGCTTATGGATTCTTAGTCGCAGTGATAAAATGTATCCTTCGCGCTTAAAAGCCCGATTAGGACCAGCCGCACCTCCCTTATTTTATGGCATCGGTGATCCCCTGCTGTTGCACAAAGGCGGATTAGCTATTATCGGTACTCGCGACACCAATAAGTCCGTGATTGACTTTACTAGACGCTTGGCTAAATTATCGGCTCACCAAGGTATTACCGTGATTTCTGGTGGTGCCAAAGGTGTGGACACCGAAGCTTTGCTAACTACATTAGCTCAAGGACGGTGCGCGATTGGAGTATTAGCCGATGGTTTACTCAAAGCGGCGCTGGCTAACAAATATCGTAATGCGATTGAAGAAAACCGTTTGGTTTTAATTTCACCGTTTGCTCCCCAAATAGGTTTTAATACGGATAATGCCATTGCCCGAAATCAATATATTTACACCTTAGCTGATTGGGCCCTCGTCGTCAACTGTGATGATGAGCCAGGTAATGTCTTAGCCGGAGCGCTGGAAAATTTACAAGCCGGTTGGGTGCCATTATTGGTATGGCAAGAAGAGAAAATATCTTTAGGAAATCAACAGTTATTGAATCAGGGTGCCATCGCGATTGATCACGCGATATTACAACATACTACCGATTTACGTGAACAATTGCAATTGCTCACCCATCAAGTTCGAGAATCTGCTGCCGTTATTCCGCCGCCCACACTACCCCTGACCGCACCAACAAAATTGGAAATAACTGAACCGGAAACCACTGAGCAGAATTTCGCTGAGGAGATTCTCCAAGTCAATCGTTTACCAATGATTCCAGCGTCTCCAGCAACGCCGGTGTCGGCAACGCCAATTGATTTATTTGAAATCGTTTGGCCTTATCTGGAATCACAATTACAGACCGAAACGACCGAGCAAACATTGATTGACATTTTAAACTTACATCCTGCTCAATTAAAAATTTGGTTGAAACGGGCTATAGAATCTGGTAAAATTAGAAAATTAAATAAACCAGTACGTTACCTCAATGCACACGTTTATTCGGCTTTAGAGAAACAACCGGCTTTATTTTAATTTAAAGCTAGGGATAACACCCCTTCGAGGGGTGTTATCCCTTACCTCCATCTTCCCAAAATGGTGGACGCACCCTACAAAAGGAGAATCACTAAATGCCGTCTTATTCCTTACGTGGCTTATATGCGATTACTGACCACCAACTTATTCCTGCCGACCAATTTGTAGAAATCGTGGAGCAGGCTATTCTTGGGGGAGCTAAAGTTATCCAATATCGGAATAAAACCGAAAATTATGCGTTACGAGTCAAACAAGCTCAAGCGTTACGTGCTTTATGTAACTGCTATCAAATTCCTTTGATTATCAATGATGATTTGGCTCTCATGCAAACAGTCAAGGCCGATGGCATTCATTTGGGCAAAAAGGATGCTAGTGTGATTACCGCCAGAGAAATGTTGGGGAATGAAGTCATCATTGGCATTTCTTGTTATAATCAATTAACTATGGCGCAACAAGCCTTAAACCACGGCGCTTCTTATATTGCTTTTGGTAGTTTCTTCCCTTCGCCGACTAAACCTCAAGCAGTCTCTGCCAGTGTCGAATTACTCACCACGGCCCGGCCGACCTTAGATTGTCCAATCGTAGCGATTGGCGGTATCACTCCTGACAATGGTGCTCAACTCATTGCGGCGGGGGCCGATAGTTTAGCCGTCATTCATGGCATCTTTGGTCAATCTGATATAGTTGCCGCGGCCCGGCGCTATGCCCAATTATGGGAAAGAGTTGACAACTCTCAAACTCGACTGCGCGAAACATCTCCACCAGCTAGACTAATAACGTAAACATGTTACTCATAGACACTCATTCTCATTTTGACGACGAGAGTTTTTTACCAGACCGCGAAGCCGCTTTAACCAGAGCCCAAGCCGCTGGTGTAGCAAAACAAATTGTCCCCGCCGTCACCGCTGCGGGTTGGCCACGGTTACGCGATATTTGTCAACAGTATACCGGTTTATATCCGGCTTATGGCTTGCACCCGATGTATTTAGCTGAACATCAAAAATTTCACTTAGAGCAATTAGCACAGTGGATCAACCTGGAACAACCGGTGGCCGTAGGTGAATGTGGTTTAGATTATTACGTGGTAGGATTAAATAAATGGCAACAAGAAGAATTTTTTATCAGTCAATTACAATTAGCGCAAATCGCCCAGTTACCCGTCATTATTCATGCGCGACGAGCCGTGGAGGAAGTGATAAAATGTATTCGCCGAATCCCAGGGACTCGTGGCGTGGTACATAGTTTTTCTGGCAGTATTCAACAAGCTAACACGTTATTGAAATTAGGTTTTTATCTCAGTTTCGGAGGACCTATCACCTATCCGCGGGCCACTAAGTTACGACAATTAGTTCAACAACTACCGCTTACCGCTATTTTACTGGAGACTGATTCTCCGGACCAACCCTTGGCCACACACCGGGGCGAAAGGAATGAGCCGGCATATTTACTAGAAGTGTTGCACACGGTGGCCGAATTACGTCAACAAGACCCCGGTGAAATTGCCGCAGTGACTACTCGTAATGCGCTGACTTTATTCAATTTATAAATTGGTAACTCACCTTACGCATGGTTAATTCAACCACCCCTAGCCCCTCCTTGGTAAGGCGGGGAATAGCCCCTGCCATTCAGGTAGTGCTTACTCCCCTCCTTACCAAGGAGGGGTTGGGGGTGGTTGAGTTAACCGTGCGTACAACCACCCCCGGCCCCTCCTTGCTAAGGCGGGGAATAGCCCCTGCCATTCAGGTAGTGCTTACTCCCCTCCTTACCAAGGAGGGGTTGGGGGTGGTTGAGTTAACCGTGCGTACAACCACCCCCGGCCCCTCCTTGCTAAGGCGGGGAATAGCCCCTGCCATTCAGGTAGTGCTTACTCCCCGCCTTACCAAGGAGGGGCCGGGGGTGGTTGGCGTGACACACTCTACTTTAAACGATTTATGACCACAGAAACATTTTTTTCACGTACTGAAATTTTATTAGGGACCAAAACTTTAGATTGGTTAATTCATCATCATATTCTGATTGCTGGATTAGGCGGAGTAGGCAGTTTTGTTGCCGAAGCATTAGGACGAATCGGCATTACCCACTTCACTTTATTGGACCATGATGTGGTGTCCCCGTCGAACTTGAATCGTCAACTGATTGCTCTCCATTCGACGTTAGGACAACCGAAAGCGGAGGTAATGGCAGCGCGGTTACGCGATATTAACCCCAACGTGACTTTAACCGTCTTGACTGAATTTTTACACAAAGAGCAAGCCGCGGAATTGGTCCGCACCGGTAAATTTGATTTTGTCGTGGACTGCATTGATTCCATCGCTTGCAAAGCGGCGTTAGTAGCAGCTTGTTTGCAACAAGAAATACCGGTGGCTTCTAGTTTAGGCGCGGGAAATCGCTTGGACGTGACCCAACTCAAAGTGGCATCATTAAACCAAACTAAAGGCTGTGCCTTAGGTAGAGAATTGCGGGCACAATTGCGAGCATTGGGAATGCGGACTAATTATCCCGTGGTTTATTCCCAAGAAGTACCCCGGCCGCCATTACCTCATCAACCATTGACCAATGGTCCCCCAGGTCGACCACGGGCGGTTAATGGCACGATTTCTTACCTACCTGCACTATTTGGAATGATGTTGGCGGGCGTGGTGGTACAAAAATTATTGCAAAACCAGGTCGCCCCCGAGTTGACTACCCTTTGAAAAAGGGGTAGTCCCGCCAAACCAATGGAGGTGTTAACCTTCAAGGAGTTATCAAAGCTCAAAGTTTCCTAAACCTTTGAGGTTTAGGAAACTTAGAATCGCCGAGGTTTCCTAAACCAGTGAGGTTTAAGAAACCTAAAACTGGTAAAGTTTAGGAAAGTTAGCACCTGGATTTTAATACCTCCATTAGTTGGTAGGGACTACCGGTAGTCCTGAAAGGTGGGTGATAAGTCTCTCAGGACTGCCGGTCCTAACCGCTGACCACTAAAAATTACCTAATTTCTTCTCTCCCATTCCTGCACATGGTGTGGACATAACCATAACTTTTGTCCTTCAGGAGTTACTACTGGTTTTAATCCTCCCCACCGGGCCCCAGGGTCTAACTCTTTTAACAAAATTTCTAAACTACACCACTTAGTTTCGTCGTTAATCACCGCTTCCTGCAACAATTCTTGCCGAAGTTGTTTCAACCAGGTCGACTTTTCAATTTTAACCGATTTAGTCGACGACATCTGACCCAGGCGATAGGTCGCCAGCAGGTTAACTATCAAATTGACTAAAGGAGATACCGGGGCCCACTGACTCACTTCAGAAATCGTATAACCACCACCAGATACCGGATGTGGTGATTCTAATCCAACGCCTTGACAATACAATTGCAATTTCACGGTGGGCAACGAAAACAGTTGTTGCCACTCAGTAATCTCCTCAACAGTGTCTAAAGTGAAAAAATACGGCACGGCAAAAGCCGGTGGCAATAACTGAAATAAGAGGCGTTGACTCAATTCCACTAAATTACGTCGTTGCTCTTGGATGGCTTTACCCGGCACCGCATCCCATTTTTCAATTTGTTGCAAAATAGCTACTTGTGTCCGCCAATCTAAACCAAATAAGAGAGACTCAACTAAGAGCGCCTCAAACGTTTCTTGGCATTGTATCTTCGACACCCCTTTTGACATTGCTTTTTCCAGCACGGCGTAATCAAATTCATAATGGCAAGGTTGCCCTTGATGCCCGCCACAAGGAATTTTGCGTTGCACTGGTAATCCTGGATAACGTTGCAAAGTCGATTCTAAAACTTCACGTAGCAAGGTAAAAAAATTATGTGGATAAGGGCCGCGTACTGCCAATTCAATTTTGTTATCGAGAATCGACGCTTGAATCAAACCAAAATGATGACGATGAGCTAATAACGCACCATAACGCCATTGAGTATTGGTGGAAAAACGACGAGTCCGAGCAATAAAACCACTGGGAATCCCGGCCGGTAAAATCTGAAATTGGTAAGTCATACGAATTTCTTTCGCGTTGCTCATTTTTTGCCAAGATTTGAGATGCTCTGGTGAATCTAATGGCAAACATTCCACGACTAAACCGGTATATCGGTCTAGGGTACGATAGGATAAATCAAAATGTTCCATCAAATTCAAACTATGCTCACGTAACGGCGGCTCTAGGTCATGCCATAATTCACGCAAGTGAGTGTGACTTAAAATGCCCTTATTCGCAACTACCAGCGCACTGGTTAAGACGCGATTAAGATATTCCGTGATCCACTGCGGTTTGAGTATTACTAAGCGATTAAGTGAATGGTCATCCTGATAATATAATAACTCTCCTAATTCATGTAACCATTTAGATAAAATTCGACCTTCCTGTAGTGTCAAATTTTTATCCATCATCACCGCTTGCAATTGAGATGGTGTTACAAACGGCGACTTCAAAAGTCGAATCGATTGTGCCGCGGCGATCCAGTGATTGGGCCAAATTTCTCCCATCAATGGTAATTTGGCGACGGTTTCTTTAATGGCGTGTTGTAAAGTTTCAATCCCGAATCGGCTGTCATTACTCACTTGATGGTAACTTACCAATTGCGAATATTTTTGTTGTAACTCACGCCAAGGCAAGACCGGTTCAAATCCACCATCAACATGTGTAGCCACTAACAGTATTGGAGATTCTGGCGCCCGGGCTTGAATCAAACTTAACCAATTAGATACTTTGCCAGTTTCATGGCCTAAACGAGCATTCCATACTAAAATAAATAAGGACCGGTTGCTTAAAAATAATTGATGAATGGCATGATGAATGATTGGACCGCTAAAATCCCAAGTATTTAATTGTAAAGTAATTTTAGTTTCGAACGGATGTTGCACCAACCAACTGTTGACCTCAATCCCACTACTCGCATTGGCTACCGGCTTCAACGGCTCCCCCCGCAAAGCCCGTAGCAAAGCGGTTTTACCCACGCCCGATTCTCCCACTACCACTACTTTTCCCAACCACTGCCTACGTCCATGCACTGATTTTTCCAAATAGGTTAACCCAGCCGACACCCCTTGACTCAGAATTTCCGGCGGCGGATAAACCAGCGGGTTATTTTTCAATGACAACACTTGTAATTGAGACAATCCCGTTAAGGTTTGCGGCAGTGCTTTCAATTGATTATTGCTCAGAGATAATACTTTTAAATTTTTCAATTCACTGATCACGGCTGGCAACGTGCTCAATTGATTATTGGCGACGGAAAGCCATTGTAAGTTTTGTAAACCACTCAGGGCCGCTGGTAAATCGGTAAAGTTATTATAAGACAAAGATAACAGCCGCAGTTGAGTTAATTGAACTATTTGGGGAGGCAAGGTAGTCAATTGATTATGGTCCAAATAGAGACTTTTTAAATTAGATAAGGCCCAAATTTCTAAAGGTAACGTGGTCAGTTGTTGACCACGCAAATCAAGGGTGCCGCTGACCGCTGCTGATTCAAATAAATGGGAAAGTGACTGGTAACTCATTTCATAATTCTCAAGTTAAAGGGAATGATTTGACCATCTGAAAAAGATTTGACAACTTTAACCAAGTTGTCAAATCTCAAATTCGATTATACGCCCACTAACCACTTGAAGTAAACCTACCCAAAGCATTGATAACATCCATCGATGGGGTGTTATCCCTTAACACTACCAAATTTTTTATTAATTAGGTTTTTTCACTATTCACTATTCACCCCACTGGCATGGTAATATGATAATTATGTAAATTAAATTTGCCATCACCATGGATGCCGACGGCTAATATGAGATCGATTCTATTTCTGACTTACTCGCGCCGGTAGTGATGAAATCTAGGTGAAAATTTAGGTAGTCCCTCCAAATTAATGGAGGTCTTAATATTCAATGAGTTACCAAGGTTCAAAGTTTCCTAAACCTCAAAGGTTTAGGAAACTTAGCATCTGCCAGGCTTAGAATTACCAAAATTTAGGACTGGCAGTCCTGATAGGGTTGTCACCCAAATTTCAGCACTACTAATTATTGCAGGGTTTATTTTGAATGCTGCGAATGTTCCGCCGCCGACCCTTGGTCAACCGCCGGCAAATCCTTCTTCTCCAACGGCGTAAACCGTGCCTGTTGCTGTTCTTGTCCCGCTAAAGTGATGGAAACCACTACTTTCATCGCCGGCGCAGAAGTAAACTCCCCCTCCCCCTTGAGTATATTATCACCCGCCGGTTTCAATTCCACCGTCGTTTTTGTCTTGCCCACCAACACCATGACATTCCCCGTAGCCCCTTCCGTAGCAAAAGATTTACTAGCATGGTCAGTCACATAAACCGTCAACTGTTTCTCTCCCAGCACCAATTCAAAATGGAAAGTTCCAGCCATGCGAATTTGCCCACCATGAGGTGCTGGTTGACTGTCAAGATACTCGTCAGTGTGGGCCACACTGTTAAAACTCCAAAGCAAACCCAAAATCAAAGTCAAGTAAGGATAAGATAACATTTTCATAACAACATCACTCCTAAATTGAAAAAATGAGAAATTAACCAGTAATGCAAGGTTTCCTAAACCTTTCAGGTTTAGGAAACCTAATCACCACTAGCGTACAACGACAAAACTAAAAGCAGCGTTTAAACGTTGATAATCTGGAGCGCAATAAGGATTATTGCGAATTATTGCGAACTAAAATTCCTCCTTCGTCCCGCGCAACGCTACTAAACGTTCTGCCGGTTTTTGACACCAACGATAAAACATCACCGGCGTCAAAATCGTGTCCAGCACTGTGGAACTGATTAAACCGCCAAAAATGACCACCGCCACCGGATGTAAAATCTCCTTACCCGCTTCCCCTGCGGACCACAACAATGGCAGCAACGCAAAGGCGGCGGTTAACGCGGTCATCAAGACCGGCGTTAATCTTTCCAAACTGCCTCGGATAATCATGGCGGGTCCAAATGCTTCTCCTTCATAAGCCATCAAATTCAGATAATGGCTAATTTTCAAAATCCCATTACGGGCGCTAATCCCCGTCAACGTAATGAACCCAACTAAACTAGCAACGGATAGTACTCCACCACTGAGTTTCAGCGCCACAATACTGCCTACCATTGCCAGAGGGATATTAAGCATGATAATTAACGTGATCACCATAGATTGGTAACGACTATACAATACCAAAAAAATCAGCGCCAGTGATACTAACGATAACCCACCCAACCATCGTGCGGCCTCCTCCTGCGCTTGAAACTGTCCTTCTAAGTTAGTAAAATAGCCCTCCGGTAATGGCGTTTGTGCAATGACCTCCCGAATGTTAGCAATAATCGTGGCCATGTCACTACCGTCCGTATTGGCGGATAATACGAGACGACGACGGCTGTTATCACGACTGATTTGATTAGGACCATCGGTATCCTCAATATCGGCAATCAGACGCAACGGAATGTAACCACCAGGGGTTTCAATTAATAAATTCGATAATCCTTGTGGAGTGCGGTCGGCATCGGCTAGACGTAACACCACTTCAAAACGACGATTATCTTGGATAATTTGCGACACCTCTCGTCCTCCTACCAACGTTTCCAGCGCCTTGGTAATCGCTGTGGGCGTGACTCCAAAGGCGGCGGCTTGACTATAATCTAAACGCACCAGAGTTTGAGGAATGCGCACCTGTTTTTCAATTTGTAAATCGACTACCCCAGGAATTTGTCCCAGTCGCGTTTGTAAACTACTTGCCAACCCGCGCAACGTGTCCAAATCGTCACCAAAAATTTTCAGGGCGATTTGTGCTCTGACTCCAGACAACAAATGGTCTAATCGATGAGAAATCGGTTGACCGATATTGACTACCGCCGGTAGCACCGCGAGACGTTGTCGAATATCCTGTAAAATCTCCTCACGACTACGTTCCGAACGTCGTAAGTCCACCTCAATTTCAGAAGAGTGAACGCCTTCGGCATGTTCATCTAACTCGGCCCGGCCGGTGCGTCGTCCGACCTTAATCACTTCTGGGACTTGAAGAAGCTGTTGTTCAGCCAGGATGCCGACCTTATTGGACTCAGTTAACGAAGTGCCTGGATTCAAGAGCATACTAATAGTCAAGGTGCCTTCATTGAAAGCGGGCAAAAAAGCCCGGGCAAACCAGGGCAACGTTGCCGCTGCCGCTATCACGATAACCAGGGCAAAAGTGAACAGAAGTCTGGCATGACGAAAAGACCACTGTAATAAGTGCGTGTCCCACCGTTTGAGAAAGTGGACGAGAATGCTCTCGCCATGTCCCATCAACTGCGCCTTCGGGAGAAGATAGTAACACAGCACTGGGGTAAGCGTTATCGACACCAATAGACTCGCTAAAATGGAGACGATATAAGCCACGCCCAGCGGTGCGAACAGTCGTCCCTCAATACCTGACAGCGCAAATAAGGGAACAAAGACGAGGACAATAATCAAAGTGGCGTAAATGATCGCCGAACGCACTTCTAAAGTGGCTGCCGCAATCACCGAAACCACCGGTTGTGGTTCGGCCAAAGCGCAGTTTAAGCGTAACCGGCGTAGCACATTTTCTACCCCCACGACCGCATCATCTACTAATTCACCCATCGCAATCGCCAGTCCGCCTAACGTCATGGTATTAATCGAGAGCTGAAAATGGTCAAATATCAACACCGTCACTAAAATAGAAATGGGGATAGCCATTAACGAAATAAAGGTGGTGCGAAAATTTAATAAAAACAGAAAGAGGACCACTGCCACCATGATGGCGGCATCCCGTAAGGCCTCTTGGACGTTGTGAATCGAGGCTTCAATGAAGTCTGCTTGTTTAAACAGAATATCGTCCACCGTCACTCCGGCCGGCATATTTTTATTGAGGTCGGCCAATGCCGTTTCTACTTGACGAGTCAAAGTCACGGTATCGGCTGCTGGTTGTTTTTGGATCGACAAAATCACCGCTGGCACCCCATTGAAACTGGCATCACCCCGTTTCACTTTGGCCGACAACTTGACCGTAGCGACTTGTTTTAGCAAAATAGGTACCTGGTCACGATAACTGATGACGAGATTTTGTAAGTCTTCCAGACGAGTAGTCCGGCCGATATGACGAATTAAATATTCTCGTCCAGGCTGTTCCAAAAAACCACCGCTAGTATTGACCGCAAAATCTTGTAACGCCTCTTCAATGGTTTGTAAAGTAATACCTAAATCTCCCATCATCGTCACATTGGGAATGATTTGGTACTGTTTGATTTCACCACCAATGGGAATCACTTGGGAAATCCCAGGAATGGTCAGCAACCGCGGGCGGACCACCCAATCGGCCAGTTCACGAACTTGCATGAGTGACACGCCTACCTCCTCCAATTGCCCCGTTCCAGCCGCCGTCCCTTGGGCTTTGGTGGAAGTAGGAAAGGCTGGTCCGTGCATGGCAACCAGCATGATTTCACCCATGATGGAAGTGATGGGACCCATTTGAGGAACAATCCCCACCGGCAACTGTTCACGAACCACATTAAGTCGTTCCGCCACTTGTTGACGATTCAGATAAATATCCGTGCCCCAGGCAAATTCGACAAACACAATGGCCAATCCAATGCCAGAGACAGAGCGTACGCGGGTGACCCCAGATAGACCATTCATAGCAGTTTCGATGGGAAAAGTGACCAATTGTTCCACTTCTTCAGGCGCCATACCCGCCGCCTCAGTCATCAAAGTGACCGTAGGTTTATTCAAGTCTGGGAAGACATCTATAGGGAGTTGGCGCAACGTAACGATGCCATATCCCATTAAGAGGAGGCTAACGGCTAGAACTAGCAAGCGTTGCTGGAGACTGTGAGAGAGAATAGCTTGAAACATAAGTTCGAACCTCCTTAACGAATTTGGCTGAGTAAAGTGGCGCCTTGAACGACTACCCGGTCCCCGTCTTTGAGACCGGTCAACACCACGACTTGGCTACCGTCTATCACTTGCACACGTCCCTGAACTGGTTTAAAATGTTCAGCTTGGTCATGTACCCAGATGATACTGTCATTCTGATTGCCTTTGAGTACCGCAGCCTGGGGGAGTAATATCCCCTGCACCTGTGGTTTAGTCTGGACCAAGACTTTGACCGGTTGAGCGGCACTGAGTAGTGGCAGGGGCGGTTCAATTCGAAATTGGATAGGTAGCGCATGTTCACGTAATTGATAAGGCCGACCGATGAAAGTCAATGACAAGGTTTGGTGACTGGCAGTGACGGCCTGCGCTTTCCCAAGTTGTTCTGCCAGGGCGAGGTCATACACCAACGCCTCCACCCAAAATTTGTCGGGGTTGACGATTTCAAACAAGGTATCACGGGCTTCTACCACTTGCCCAGGAAAGGCTTGACTGGTAGCGATAACCCCAGTAATGGGGGCCTTGAGTGGCAGTTTAGTGCTTAGGTTACCCGTGATGACGGTCCGACGCGATTGCAGACTCTTCAATTCTGTTTCCGCCTCGTCCAACTCTTTGCGTACCGCATTATTGCCCAGTTTTTTTAGACGTTCAATACTTTTATTAAGAATATCCATCTGTCCACTTAAATTGGCCCATTCGACTTGGAGGTTAGTGCGGTCAACGCTACTGGTAATCAAATTAAGATAAACCAAAGTTTGACCTTTTTCCACTTTTTCCCCCAAGTTCGGTAAACCTGGTGGCACCAGTTCAATCCAACCCGCCAGCGGTGCTTGAACTCGACCGCTGTAATTAGGGTCGGGAATAATATGACCATTCAGTTCTACACTAGCTGCTACTTGAGTCGTTTTGGCAGATTGAGTGCGTATTCCCCATAAATGTTGCACTGGTTTGGGTACCCAGACGGTACCATCGGCTAACCGACTCGGCGCGTCGTTGAAAATGCTACCTGTGGCGCCAGCAGCAGGAGGTAGAGATGCTGAGGGTTTGGCGACCTCTTCCTGGTGTGTTTCTCCTTCATGGGCCCAACTAACGGTACTGGTGACACTGAAGAGTAAAGCCGTTAACAGTAGCACTGGGAGTGTCGTGGCAGAAGTGGATTGAGGAAGTGGAGGTTGAGAACGTTTTGATTTGCCAATGTATCTCACTAGCAACACGATTAGCAAGAGGAACAGGGTCATAGCCAGTGCCCAGTACAGTGCGGTGGGAGAATGGCGAAGATTTTGCCAAGTCCCCGTGGTGACTAGCTGCCAAAGGGCAATGAGTGGCTGAGTTTTGCCAACGACCACCGCGGAGGAATGAGAAGTGTGTGAGGATATTTCTATATCTCCCAGCAACAAGTCCGAAAGGGAAGGCGTTTCGATAGTAAAGACTAACTCATGTTTGCCAGGCGTGAGTAACGGTTCGGCTGGCAAGAGATAGTAGCCCGTTTTAGTAGATTGTGCCAGGGCCTTGAAATTGCCGCTTTCTACTTCAATTTTGGCATTGGTGATAGGTTCATTGGTAGCGAAGACATCTAGGTAAATGACCAGTTGTCCATCTTTAACCAGGCCTACCAATTCCAGGTCCGCCGAGTGTGTCACCACTCGCGGCGCCAAAGAGAGTGTAGGCAACGAGGGTGGTGGGGTGTCGTCATGTCCTTCGTGGGCCACGACCGAGGTAAATAAAGTAATTGTTAGCACTACGAAAAAAATACGCATAAGAGTTTCCTCACGTCAGATTATAGGTTGAAAGAATCAATAAAACCAAATATTGTAAAATCCCATCTGGAGCGCAATAAGAATTATTGCGGGGGAAACCAGTTTTCAGTGGCCAGGGGAGAGCCTTTTGCCAATACTGTCGTTTGGCACTGTTTTATTCATGGACTGAAAATTGGTTAGACGTGAGAAAACCGTGGAGGACGTTGCGGTGGTTCGCGAAGGAATTGATAAAGCAGAGTGAAAACAGAAACTAGAAAAATGTTCTCTAATTTTGGTAGAAAGGGGAGTATGCGGGTGAGTATTCCACAGCACAAACAGATACCACATAGGCTACATCCGCCACTATCATCCATTGCCGGCGTGGGAAGGTGGTGTGGTGAGTGGTCAGTATTAGTATGGTGGTGATTCACTTCACTCTGAGACGGTAGCGGTTGGATAACGGTATGATCTGCTGGCGCGTTTTGACACAAGCAGAGAGTGCCTACTCCCGTTGCGTAATTTTGCAGGGGTAAGCAAATTAATAGTAGTATCGTTATCCAACGAGTTAGGCGTGAAGATTTCATAATACTTAATTGTGGGGGGGATGGGGTTAAATGTCAAGAGTAATTTTTAAAATCATCAAGCAACCTGGAATTCTCTGATTTAAGTGGGAGTATGAGTAGTTTTATTACCCATTTTACGTATAACCACCTTGAGGATGGAGCACGGAATTTATTCCGTTTTAAACCTAGTATAGTAATATCCTTATCCAGTTGTCCCATAATGAATTTGGCCAGCCAGCAGGGATAACACCCCTTCGAGGGGTGTTATTCCTCAAACTTTAAGTACAACGGTAGGTGAATATTACTATAAAACGGAATAAATTCCGTACTCCATCCATAGATAGAATAAACAGTTTATCACGGGAAGTGAACGGTTTGCCAGTCAGGTTTAAATAGTCGACGTGATTAAATTCTCATTCTTAACTATACTATACTAAAGATTTATTACTAAAGATTCATTTCACTATTCACCCCATTGGCATGGTAATATGACAATTATGTACGACTCAATTATTATTTTGATTCCGGCAAAAAATGAAGTTAACACCGTAGGCCAAGTGGTTGCGCAAATTATTCAACGATTCCCGGTCACCGTGATGGTGATTGATGATGCCAGCACCGACCAGACCGCACAAGTTGCACGTACCGCCGGGGCCAAAGTGTTATCATTATCTTGCTCATTAGGTGCTTGGGGAGCCATTCAAACGGGGTTACGATATGCGTCAACACATAATTTTCAGATTGCCATCACCATGGATGCCGATGGCCAACATGAGATCGATGCTATTTCTGACTTACTCGCCCCCATACTAGCCGGACAAAGTGAAGTGGTGATTGGTGCCTGTCCGCAACGTGGTAGTTTGCTAAGACATTTCGCCTGGTCACTTTTTCGTAAGCTCTCTGGCCTCGTATTAGAAGATTTAACTTCGGGTTTGCGGGCCTACAGTCGACCGGCGATTACTTTATTAGCTTCACCAGTGGCGACTTTATTGGAATATCAAGATTTAGGCGTATTAATTTTATTACACCAAGCGGGCTTACGAGTGCAAGAAGTACCCACGTTAATGTATCCGCGACGCAATGGTCACTCCAGAATTTTCAATACCTGGTGGGCCGTCGGCAATTATATGCTACACACCGGTATTTTATGTTTAGCCCATCAATCAAAGCGAGTACATCAAATAACGAAGACGAACAAATTAACCAAGGTCGCAAAGTAAAGTTAAACCAACCGATAAATTTTAATTCACCTTATGCACGGTTAACTCAATCACCCCTAACTCAACCACCCCCAGCCCCTCCTTATTAAGGAGGGGAGTCTATCATGCCAATTCAGTTGGCGCATCCTCCCCTCCTTGCTAAGGAGGGGCTGGGGGTGGTTCAGTTTGGAGTCCCTTAACCTCATACTACACACTAAAAACCACACCATGTCATATCAACTAACTTCTGCTCTAGTCGGATTACTGATTGCCAATATTATTTTATGGCTCATTCGCCGCGATCATTTACACATTCGTCATGCCCTGTGGTGGCTACTGGTAGCCATCGCGGTAGTAGTGCTGGGCCTGTTTCCCAAAATTATTGACTGGTTAGCACCCTGGGTCGGTGTCAATTATCCTCCCACATTATTATTCTTTTTGGGAATGGGCATGATTCTCCTAAAAATGCTATTCATGGATATTGAGCAATCACAATTAGAACGAAAACTGCGACGATTAACCCAAAAATTAGCGATAGTTGCTGAGGAGAAGGCTGAACAATCAATGGCCTGCGATAACGATTTGAAGGAAACATTGACGGGACTTACACCACACTCGGTGCTCACCCCACCCCACCCCCACGACCATTAGATTAAGCCGCATTGAAGTCCAAACCTTTAGTTTTGGACGAGATTACTCAAGGTGAGACCGCGTTGCCAAAGCTGAAGTTTTGGACTCCAACGCCGTAACTTTAGCTTAACTTAATGGCATGACGGCATTCCCATGCTGGCGCGTAGGCATAAGAAGAAAAATATAATATTATCATAGGCTCCGGCGTTTGCCAGTCGAAAATTGATAATTCCCCCTTGATTCTTTCGGTTAAAACCTTATCTATAAAGTCAATAAAATATTCGTTTATACAGGTAGAACTTATGAATATAGAACGATTTACCACCAAATTACAACAAGCTTTGGCTCAAGCCCAAAGTCTCGCAGTTGGCCGCGACCACCCCTTTATTGAACCGGCACATCTGCTCCTGGCAATGCTGGACCAAGGCGATAATAGCATTGCTCAATTATTAGCGCGAGCCGGTGTTAACGTTAATCAAATCCGAACCGGTTTATCAGATTTGTTAGACCGAATTCCATCAGTCAAAGGTGTCCCTGGAGAACTTCATATTTCCAATGACTTAACTCGTCTTCTCAATGTCGCCGACAAACTCGCGCAACAACGCAAAGATAGCTATATTTCCAGCGAATTAGTGTTATTGGCGGCCACTCAAGATAAAGGCACTATTGGAGACCTGTTACGCAAAGCCGGCGCGGATAGCTCGTTGCTGGAATCAGCTATTCAACAATTGCGCGGCGGGCAACAGGTGAATGACCCCCATATCGAAGAGCAACGACAAGCGTTAGAAAAATATACCATTGATTTAACGCAACGAGCGATTCAAGGCAAACTGGATCCGGTCATTGGTCGTGATGATGAAATTCGGCGCGTGGTGCAAGTGTTACAACGACGCACGAAAAATAATCCGGTATTAATTGGAGAAGCCGGCGTAGGTAAAAGTGCCATCGTCGAAGGACTAGCCCAACGCATTATTAATGGCGAAGTGCCAGAAGGACTGAAAAGTAAACGTTTGTTGTCATTAGACCTGGGCACCTTGATTGCCGGCTCGAAGTATCGCGGTGAATTTGAGGAACGATTGAAAGCCGTCATCAATGAATTGTCCAAACAAGAAGGACAAATTATTCTCTTCATTGACGAATTACATACGATGGTCGGTGCGGGTAAAGCCGAAGGAGCGATGGATGCTGGAAATATGCTGAAACCCGCTTTGGCCCGAGGAGAGTTACACTGCATTGGCGCGACTACCTTGGATGAGTACCGTAAATACATTGAAAAAGATGCCGCGTTAGAACGACGGTTTCAAAAAGTCTTGGTCAATGAGCCAAATGTGGAAGATACTATCGCTATTTTGCGCGGACTGAAAGAACGCTATGAAGTGCATCATGGCGTTGAAATCACGGACCCTGCGATTGTCGCCGCCGCCACTTTATCTCATCGTTATATTACCGACCGACAATTACCGGATAAAGCCATTGATTTGGTGGATGAAGCAGCGAGCCGGATTCGCATGGAAATTGATTCCAAACCGGAACCGATTGACCGTTTAGACCGCCGTCTAATTCAACTAAAAATTGAACAAGCCGCGGTACGCAAGGAAAAAGATGAGGCTTCGCGCAAACGGTTGGATAAACTCAACGGTGAGATTCGGGGCATCGAGAAAGAATTGGCCGATTTAAATGAAATTTGGCGAACTGAAAAAGCCAGTGTCCAAGGGGCACATCATATCAAGGAGGAACTTGAAAAAATTCGCTTGGAAATGGAAGGAGCACAACGTCAAGGCGATTTAAATCGAGTGGCACAATTGCGTTATGAAAAAATTCCTAGTTTAGAAAAGCAATTGACCGCCGCCAGTCAAGCGGAAACCCAACAGTTCAAGTTATTACGTAATGCGGTGACGGAGGAAGAGATTGCGGAAGTGGTATCCAAATGGACCGGTATTCCCGTCAGCAAAATGTTAGAAGGTGAGCGGGATAAATTGTTACGCATGGAAGAGGCATTACATCGGCGCGTGATTGGCCAAACTGAAGCGGTGCAATCGATAGCAAATGCCATCCGTCGTTCTCGCGCCGGTTTAGCAGACCCACATCGCCCTAGCGGCTCGTTTTTATTTTTAGGACCTACCGGGGTTGGTAAAACTGAACTCTGCAAAGCCTTAGCCGGTTTCCTGTTTGACACTGATGAAGCCATGATTCGGTTAGATATGTCCGAATTTATGGAAAAACATTCGGTGGCCCGTTTAATTGGGGCCCCGCCAGGTTACGTCGGTTATGAAGAAGGAGGGTATTTAACCGAAGCGGTGCGTCGTCGTCCTTATTCCGTAGTCTTACTAGACGAAGTGGAAAAAGCTCATCCTGATGTGTTTGGCGTGTTACTCCAAGTTTTGGATGATGGTCGGTTAACCGATGGTCAAGGCCACACCATTAATTTTCGGAATTGTGTGATTGTGATGACTTCCAATTTAGGTTCTCAACTCATCCAAGACATGGCCGGTGAAGAGAATTATTCGGCGATGAAAGTAGCCGTGATGGAAGTCGTGGGACAATATTTTCGCCCAGAATTTATCAACCGAATTGATGAAGTAGTGGTGTTTCACCCGCTAGGTCAGGCACAAATTCGGGCCATTGCCTATTTGCAAATTGACTATTTACGGAAACGTTTACAGTCTCATAACTTGGGTCTAGTGGTGAACGAGGAAGTATTAGAATATTTGGGCAATCTGGGTTATGATCCCGCCTACGGTGCTCGACCGTTGAAACGCACGGTGCAACAATGGTTAGGCAATCCATTGGCCCAGGAAATTTTAACCGGTAAATTTGTACCTGGAGACACCATTGAGGTTAACTTACGTCAAGGAGCGGTGCAATTCAATAAAGGGCTAGTAGCCAAGGATTTAAAAAAGAGTTGACAACGGCCCCAGATTTGACAACTTTCAAAAAGTTGTCAAATCTTCTCCGAATCCCGAATCTTCCCCCCTCCCAGATTTGACAACTTTCAAAAAGTTGTCAAATCTTCCCCGAATCCCGAATCTTCCCCCCTCCCAGATTTGACAACTTTCAAAAAGTTGTCAAATCTTCCCCGAATCCCGAATCTTCCCCCCTCCCAGATTTGACAACTTTCAAAAAGTTGTCAAATCTTCAATCATTCCTTCAAGTTGAAGACTTAACCTTGCCAATCTCTCCCTACGGCAATGACTTTGGCGTTTCCCTCATGGGGAAACCTCACCATGGGTAGTCAGGTACCAGGTAGTGGTTTAAACCTGACAGGTCTCGAAGACCTGTCAGGTTTGAGACTTCGACCACGGCCCAACAATGGGATTAAGGTTGCACTATTTTCTGTGCGGGGGAGAGGAAAGGGGGGGGCTGGGTGTCCTATTTATGGCCCAAGTCCGATGAATCAGTTCTGGCTGCTAAAGTTTCTTTTGCCTTGGCGGTGGTAGGAACAAGTTGGCAAGTGAATGCGGGGATTTATTCGGAGGAGCAGGTGGTAGTGGATTATGAACTTCGGGAGAAGAAGTAGCGTCAGTCTCCCGGGTAGAGTGCGTCTTACGCACCATGCTAAACCAGAAAGACCGCACGGTGCTCAGGTGGTGCGTGGGACGCACTCTACCAGACTAGGTGCGTAGGACGCACCCTACCAGACTAGTTGGGAGAGGCAAATAGTCTAGCAACGTTTCGTCATCTCCATTACAAGTCAGGTAACATCGTAATATTCTTCAAACTGGCGACATTCGTAGAGGGTTCCACCTCAATCAACTCCCCCGTTTGATGGCGCAAGGTCGCTATAATTTTGGCTAACTCCAAAACTGCCTGGTTGCGGTAAATGGTTGCAGCTACGAGGTCTTTTTCGATGTCCATTAAGTTAAACAAGGCGTTTGGTTCAGTCACTAAACTAGGTTGACTCTTCTTATATTCCTCCAAGGCGGGTTCATAACCTTTAGTCACCACTTCTTGAGTCTTTTCGACATTTCGTAAACTACTTAGCAATGTGCTAACACTTTGGACCACCTCCAGACGAACAGTCCTGATAACTTCATTAAGTTGAATCAAACTTTGTTGATGAGAGAGATTCGCTGAACTTAATGAACTCTGTGCATAGTTATTTCCCAGCAGATACTTAAAATTTAGGGAAACGCTCAGGTCGGTTCCCCGACTGTCGCCAGGTTCGCTTAAACTTTCGGTGTAATTGTCAAAGCTGTTGCCTTAAAAGCGGTACGCCCGGTATCTAAAAAGTATGGGGTTTTAAGGCAAAGCTTTTGCACCATGTCGTTTTTCTATTCATAAAAGTTTCTTCTAGGTAAATTATTCAGGGGTTATGCTGGAGTCAGTAACCAGTAGTCAACAGTTAGTACAATGGTTTAATGGAATCAAGAGGTTGAGCCGGTTGCACCTTGACAATCTGACTACTGGCCACTAAAATTATTTGAGGAACAACTCCATTATACCAGTTCTATAGGTAAAAAGTATCATCCTAAAGCAAATGGCCAATAAGTAGGCCATGCAGGAATATGTTTAGGTGGTGAGAAAGAGCAAAAAAATGATATAAAAGTTGATAACCGTTGTTCTTATTCACACCTTTCGCGCACCAAGAAATTCCTAGATAGGACTCGTGCAACAACGGTGCCAAAAAACTAAGTTTCTTACCATTCATTGCGTAAGGTAATCTGCGTAATCTCAGAGGTGAAATCATTAACCATTGAAACTCGATAGTCTTTGCAATCTGATAGAGGTATGCTAAAATGTTAACATTTGGTAGTCCCGCCAAATTAATGAGGTCTTAACATTCAATGAGTTACCAAGATGCTAAGTTTCCTAAACCTTTGACATGGACAAAAAATCTTTACCTCGGTGTTAATTTTCTTGGACCTACCTATCTCTATAGTAGTTGTAGGTCTAAATGGGGATTTTTGACCTAGTTTGAGTATTTTAACACACCTCCATTAAACTGCAAGGACTACCAGGGGTCACCCCCTTGTAGTCGCTTCTGATAATCTGTTATAATTATAAAATTCATTTTCGCTCACATAAACACTTATAAAATCTCCATGACCATACGCACACGCTTTGCCCCTAGCCCCACGGGTTATTTACACATTGGCGGAGTTCGCACCGCTTTATTTTCCTGGTTATATGCTCGTAAACATGGCGGACAATTTATTTTACGCATTGAAGATACTGACCTGGAACGTTCCACCGAGGAAGCAGTGACAGCCATTTTGGCCGGTATGAAATGGTTAGGATTAAACCATGATGAAGGTCCTTTTTATCAAACGCAACGCTTTGACCATTATCATGCCGTCATTGCTCAATTGGTAGCCGAAAGCAAGGCTTATTACTGTTATTGTTCCAAAGAACGGTTGGAAAATTTACGCCAAGAACAATTGGCGCGAAAGGAAAAACCTCGTTATGACGGGCATTGTCGTCACTTAAGTGTTCCCCCAACCACCACGGCAGCCCCGGTGGTACGTTTTAAAAATCCTGAAGTCGGAGAAGTGGTGGTGAAAGATTTGATTAAAGGTACCGTCATTTTTAATAATCGAGAGTTAGATGACTTAATTATTGCACGTTCTGACGGTAGTCCCACTTATAATTTTACCGTGGTGGTGGACGATTGGGAAATGCAAATTACTCATGTCATTCGTGGTGATGACCACTTGAATAACACGCCACGCCAAATTAATATTTTGCGAGCCTTGGGGGCCACTGTGCCACAATATGCGCATGTCGCCATGATTTTAGGTAGTGATGGACAGAAATTATCAAAGCGGCATGGGGCCGTCAGTGTCTTAAATTATCAAGAAGAGGGCTATTTACCTGAAGCGTTACTGAATTATCTAGTCCGGTTGGGCTGGTCACACCATGACCAGGAGATTTTTTCGCGGCAAGAAATGATTGAGCTGTTTGAATTAGAAGCGGTGAATAGTGCGCCCGCCGCCTTTAACCCAGAGAAATTATTGTGGCTGAATCAGCATTATATCAAAACCGGGGAGCCAGCGCGGCTGGCCGAACATTTACGGTTTCAATGTGAGTTATTAGGCATTGAGACCCAGGCGGGTCCCCCGTTAGCCGAAGTGGTCACGGCTCAAGCCGAGCGAGCCAAGACTTTGAGAGAAATGGCGCAAAATAGTCGTTATTTCTTCACGGAGAAGGTTCAATATGAGGAAAAAGCGGTGCAAAAACATTTGACCACAGAAATCAAAAAACCTTTGAGTGATTTGGCAAATCGTTTGGAGCAGTTAACCGAGTGGCAACCGACCTCGATTCAGGCGGTGGTTCATGCGATTGCCGACCAGTATCAATTGAAATTAGGAAAAATTGCACAACCTTTACGAGTGGCCATGACCGGCACCGCCGTGTCACCACCGATTGAGGTGACGGTGTATTTAATCGGACAACAACGAAGTGTGGCGCGAATTAGACAAGTGATAACTTAGTCGTCGGTCCAAAACTGGTTTTGGACTCCAATGATTGGAGTCCAATGATTGGAGTCCAAAACAGGTTTTGGACTAATAAATCTAGGATTAAAGCATGTTTTTGCTAACTTTCTTGCCAAATAATAGCAAATTTTGGTGTACCCTCATTTTACTTTGCCTTAGTCATAATTTATGGGCCACCCAAAGTGTCAACCTTACACTCAACGGCTTGACTGACCAAACCTTGACTGATAATGTCTTGGCTTATCTCAGTTTAGAACAACAAAAACAACATCCACGTCTTACTGCCACGCGGATTCAACGCCTACATCAACAGGCTTTGGTAGAGATAAAAACAGCGTTGCAACCGTTTGGCTATTATCAGGCGACAGTAAGTGCTGAGTTGCTACCGCCACCTGCCGGTGGCTCCGTGTGGCAAGCCAAGTATACGATTAAATTAGGCAAACCTCTTAAAGTACAAAAAGTGACGGTGCAAGTTAATGGCGAGGGACAGTCGGATGTCGTATTTAAAAAACTCGTGGCTAAATTTCCGCTTAAAGCCGGTGACATACTTAATCAGGTTCATTATGGCACCGGAAAAAAACAGTTGGTCGGTTTAGCTGAGGAACGAGGTTATTTTGACGCGCAGTTTACCCAACAGCAGATATTATTGGATGAGCAAGCCTATACCGCTGAAATTATTTTAATTTTTGATACTCAGCAACGTTATCGTTTTGGCGAAGTTACATTTCAACAAGAGACTTTCCAGGAAGAATTATTAAAACGATTTTTGACGTTTAAACCGGGTGATTTTTACACGGCGCAACAATTATTAGCGTTTCAAAATGCGTTGACTGATAGCGATTACTTTGACCAGGTAGAAGTGAGCATAGATCGCACGGCACCTACTGCGGATAAACATTTACCGGTATTAGTCAAGCTGGCACCGCGGCTACGCAATTTGTATTCTTATGGTATTGGTTATGGCACTGATACTGGGGTACGAGGTAGTCTGGGTTGGGAGCGTCGGTATGTCAACCGGCGCGGTCATCGGCTTTCGGCTAAAACTGAGTTATCGCAGATTCGACAAGTTGCTACGGCCACTTATATGATTCCGACCGGTCAACTCAGTGAGGACTATTACACTTTAAGTACTGGCTACAAAGATGAAACGACCAATACCAGTAGCAGTAAATTATTTAAACTCGGTTTAAATAAAAATCAACCACGCCAGTTTTTGGGGTCGCGGTTACGCGAAGTGATTGGGATCGAATATCGTGATGACAACTATGCCGTCGGTAGCGATACCGGCCATTCTAAACTGTTGATGCCGAGTCTCACTTGGTCTTATTTAAAAGCGGATGACCGAATTTATACCAAACGAGGTCATAAATTTCAATGGGAGATTCGAGGTGCCTTAGATAATCTGGGTTCCAACACTTCTTTTATCCAAACGCGCCTAGATGGTATGGTCATTTATCCTATAGGACCGAAAGGACGCTTGATTAGTCGAGGTGAGGTAGGATATACTTTAGTGTCTTTACTTAAAGGAGATTTTCATGATTTACCACCGTCAATTCGTTTCTTTGCCGGCGGTGACCGCAGTGTAAGAGGATACGACTACCAATCTCTCGGTCCCAAAAATGCTTCAGATTATGTGATTGGAGGTAAGCAGTTATTGGTGGGCAGTATCGAATATGAATATCGAATTTTAGAGAAATGGAGTTTAGCCACCTTTTATGATACTGGCAATGCTTTTAATGACTTTACTGATCCATTGAAACAAGGTGCCGGTGTTGGAATCCGTTGGCATTCGCCGGTCGGTTTAATTCGAGTGGATATAGCGGCGGCCATAAGTGAGGATAGTTTGCCGTTGCGTTTACATATTACCGTGGGACCAGATTTATGAAGTCAATACCACCCCCTACCCCTCCTTGGTAAGGAGGGGAGTAAACCACCCCCTACCCCTCCTTGGTAAGGAGGGGAGTAAACCACCCCCTACCCCTCC
>DZAL01000012.1:0-10942 GCA_022729575.1 Thiomargarita sp. | reverse complement strand
TTGGTAAGGAGGGGAGTAAACCACCCCCACCCCTCCTTGGTAAGGAGGGGAGTAAACCACCTTGATAAGGAGGGGAGTAAACCACCCCCTACCCCTCCTTGATAAGGCTACTCTATGCACATAAGTTTGTAACCTGTTGAAATTAAATGTAATTCCAAAACGAGGCCAAAAATTATTTCTTTGGTTTATCAATGGCTTAACTGATTTACCATGAACTTGTGTGCATAGAGTAGCTTGATAAGGAGGGGAGTAAACTACCCCCTACCCCTCTTTACCAAGGAGGGGCTGGGGGTGGGGGTCACTCCCCTCCTTACCAAGGAGGGGCAGGGGGTGGTTGAGATACTATAACAACCACAAACCTTCTTAAGGAGAAATTACAATGAAACTAGAAACTATCGTTATCCATGGCGGCTATTCCCCAGAGCCTACCACTAAAGCGGTAGCGGTGCCGATTTACCAAACCACTTCTTATGCGTTTGATAATACCCAACATGGGGCCGATTTATTCGACCTAAAAGTGGCCGGCAATATTTATACTCGCATGATGAATCCCACCACCGACGTTGTAGAAAAACGAGTCGCGGCCATGGAAGGAGGAATCGCAGGTTTAGCTATGGCTTCTGGGATGGCGGCGATTACGGCTTCAATTATGACCTTGGCCATAGCCGGCGATAATATAGTGACCTCCAGCACCTTGTACGGTGGCACTTATAATTTATTTGCTCACACCTTACCTCAATATGGCATTAGTGTGCGCTTTGCAGATTATCGCGAAGTCGACAGTTTTGCTAAATTGATTGACCATAACACCAAAGCCATTTTTTGCGAATCGATAGGTAATCCGTTAGGAAACGTGGTTAACTTTGGGGCTTTAGCGGAATTAGCCCATCAGCATGGGATTCCATTGATAGTTGACAATACGGTACCATCTCCCTATTTATGTCGTCCCTTTGAACACGGTGCCGACATTGTGGTACACTCCTTAACCAAATATTTGGGCGGACATGGCAATAGCCTTGGCGGAATAATTATTGACTCTGGTAAATTTCCCTGGACACAACATCCTCAGAAATTTAAACAATTCAATCAGCCGGATGCGTCCTATCATGGCGTGACGTTTACCCAACAATTTGGCGATGCGGCCTATATCGCTAGAGCGCGAGTGATACCCTTACGTAACATGGGTGCGGCTCTCTCTCCCTTCAATGCGTTTTTAATTCTCCAAGGCATTGAAACTCTACCGGTCCGCATGGATAGAATTTGCGCTAATGCGCTGGTGGTGGCTAATCATTTAAAACAACATCCTCAAGTCATTTGGGTAAACTATGCCAGCCTGTCTGATAGTCCCAGTAAATCGTTAGTAGATAAATATATGGGCGGCCGGGCCTCTGGGATTTTAAGTTTTGGGATTCGGGGTGGCCGCAAAGCGGGGGCCAAATTTATCGATGCCCTCAAATTAATTGTACGCCTAGTCAACATTGGAGATGCCCGCTCGCTGGCTTGTCACCCAGCAACCACCACCCATCGACAATTGGGACCAGAAGAGTTGAAGAGAGCCGGAGTAAGTGAAGACATGGTGCGGCTCTCTATCGGATTAGAACACGTTGACGATATTATGGCCGATATTAACCAAGCATTAGCAGCGGCTTGACGTTGCCGATTTGACAACTTGTCGAAAGTTGTCAAATCTGGAGTTGCATAAACCGAATTAGCCTATCAGCATGGTATTCCATTGATGGTTGACAATACAGTATCATCTCCTTACTGGCGTCGACCCTTTGAACACGGTGCCGATATTGTGGTACACTCCTTGACCAAATATTGGGAAGACCTGGCAATAGCCTTAATGGGATAATTATTGACTCTGGTAAATGTCCCTGGTCACAACACCCCCAAATTTAAACAATGCACCCTCCGCCCCTCCTTTCTTCTTTCCCACGCGCCAGCGCCACGGCATTCCCACGCTGGCGCGTGGGAACGAGATATACTCGCCTTACCGGAGGGGTGGGGTGGCTGAGTTAACCGTGCGTTAGGTGGAGACGTAATTCCTCAACCATTTTAGTAATATGGTCAAATTGGAGTAAATTGGTTAATAATGTAAAGTTCTATACACCTTGTTTTAAAGTTAATACGTAAAAAGGTGAATTATTTTTATTTTGGTGCTCACCGATTAAGTGACTGCGGAACGAAAGTTTCGATAATTACTTTTTTATCTTGACAACTGTTGACAATGATTAATAAATCTTTTATACTTCAAATTTCAGGTGATTATTAGTAAATCCTTTAACAATTACATAATTTAAACTCAAATTCGTATTTGAGATAAGAGTTGTGCTTTGGGAAGAATTGATATGAATTATCACCTTTTTCTATAAACAACATATATAACTGTTTGATAATTTGATAACCATAAATGGGTTATTTATCAATACTATTAACTTTTTTGTAAAAAGGAGTGTTAAAAATGAATCCAGAAGCACTTGCGGTGACGAAGGTGGGTATTCCAGAAATTAGTAGCCCAACTATGATGGGGGCTATTAAAGCCTCAATGGTTATTCATCCCGTTTTATGGACACTAGGCGCGGTTGTTGTTGTCGGTGCCATTGGCTATTTTGCGTTTTTCAGAAAATCTACGCTTGCAGAAGTTAAAGCCAGTTAACATAACAGAAAGTTAATGTGGGATAGCGGTGGTGGATGAATTTCACTATAATTTTATTCCTACTTCTTAGGCCATAACTGAGGTTGAGTTACCAAGGTTTTTTCGGCCACTTCTCATAAACTGGCAGGGTGGGTAACCAAAACTCGTTACCTACCCTACTGCTAATCAAATTTGACAGGTCTTTGGACCTATTAGATTTGACCATCGACCTTACTATTACTTGGTGCCTGGCTACCTGAATCCGCAATAGTCAGAGATTCTGAAGTCAAAATCTTGAAAATTGGATTGTTGCCAAATTTTGCCGATTTGGACACCAGTGTGATATATTATATGAGGTCATTATGCAACTAAATAGTCTTAGATTTCAAGAATGGTTTACTTTGGTTGGGATAAATTTTTATTTGGTTTTGATTAGTCTGATTGGCATGAATGTCCATGCTGATGCGACTGAAGTGAAAGACGAAAAATTAGAACCTTCTCTCTATTTTCAGGAAAAAATTTCTACAATAGAAACTTATATCACCGAGGGGACAGGTGTTGGTATGGGGGGAGAGTCGGTATTGCAACCACATCGCTCGGTCATTCATTCCGCAACCACCAGTGGAATTATTGCTGAAGATTCTAATAGTCCGCCCGCAGTAGTTGTCATTGCAGTGGGTAGGCATCATACCACGAGTGCTACGGTTGCTGGTAAAGCGATAAATCAACGCAACGAAATACGTACCACGTTTGCTATTAGCAGTCCGCAATCACCACTACATTTATTCTTAGATGGTGCCGAAATTTTAGAGCAACCAGGAGGAGAGTATCAACTCCAAATTAGGATCGCTTTTCGCAATTCAACTGATAAAACTTTTAGAATTACGCCAAAAAGTTTCAAATATGGTCACTTTCTTAATACCGAAACTCAGATGCCAGAATCGACTTTACAAATCGGTCCCGCCAGCAGTGGGTTGGGGACTCTCCTGTACGATTTAGCTAAACTCAATGCAGGTTATACACTTCAAATACCTACCAATACACCTTTCAACAGTCATTAAATCACCTTACGCATAACCACCAATGCCATAGTTAAGGAAGGTTACGGCGTTGGAGTCAAAGTCTTCAGATTTGGCAACACCGTCTCACCTTGACCAGTCTCGTCCAAATCTAAAGATTTGGACTCCAACTCAGCTTAACTTAATCGATTGGGGTTTATTCGGTTAATTCTAAAATTCGGCAAATTCTGATTCTGACAATCTCACACCCCAAAGTTAACCGACTCCAAGGAAAAATGGTAGTGGTGGGTAGTAATGAAATCTACGTAAAAACTTAGAACTGGCAGTCCTCAAAGGACTGCTAAGTACTGAAGTATAAATTTTCTCGTATGTTCTTTCGCCCCTCTCCCTCTGGGAGAGGGGCCGGGGGTGAGGGAAAATACCGCCGAATTTCTGCTTCAGTACTTAGTCCTGACCGCATCATCACCTATATTTTATCACTACCGTAGTGGTAAAATGTAGGGGAAATTGTGAATGGCTCTCCCCCTTTCCTACTGAGCGCAAAGTGAAGTCGACAGGATTTCTCCCTTCTTCATCTGGGTAAAGTGGCGAAGGGTAAAGTGGGAGTATGTCACCCAGATTCCGGCACTACCCTCATCTCAATGCCACGCTCAATCATCAGTTGTTTAGCTTGAGCAATCGTGTATTCAGCAAAGTGAAAAATACTGGCCGCTAACACGGCATCGGCTTTACCAAGGAGGATGCCTTCAGCTAAATGTTCTAAAGTACCCACCCCACCTGATGCTATCACCGGCACGCTGACGGCTTCGCTGATCGTTCTCGTTAACGCTAAATCAAAACCTTGACGAGTACCATCACGATCCATACTGGTCAGCAACAATTCACCCGCGCCAAATTCGACCATCTGTTTAGCCCAAGTCACTGCTTCAATGCCTGTAGGTTTACGCCCGCCATGGGTGAATACCTCCCACCGCCACGGGGTGCCGGTTTGATTCACTTGCTTGGCATCAATCGCCACCACAATACATTGAGCACCGAAATGAGTGCTGGCTGCTTTAACCAATTCTGGATTAAAAACGGCGGCCGTGTTGATCGAAACTTTATCCGCTCCCGCATTTAATAGGCGACGAATGTCCTCCAATTTACGAATTCCTCCTCCCACGGTGAGGGGGATAAACACTTCACTGGCAACCGCTTCAACCACATGCACCATGGTTTCTCGCGCATCGGCACTGGCCGTAATGTCTAAAAAAGTTAACTCATCAGCGCCCTGCTCATCGTAACGACGAGCGATTTCAACCGGGTCACCGGCATCGCGGATATGGATAAAGTTAACCCCTTTGACCACCCGCCCAGCATCCACGTCCAAACAAGGAATAATACGTTTAGCCAATCCCATGTTATGTTATGATCCCTGTGAACTTCATGATTGACAATTGTCCGCTAGTTTTTGCGCTTCGGCTAAATCTAACGTCTTTTCATAAATGGCACGACCGGTGATGGCCCCTATAATACCTTCATGCGCTACGGCACACAAAGCTTTAATGTCGGCCAAGGTGGTAATACCACCGGCGGCAATTACCGGAATGGTTATGGCGCGTGCTAATTCCACGGTTGATTCGATATTAATTCCTTGCATCATCCCATCCCGGTGAATATCGGTAAAAATAATCGCACTCACTCCCTTTTGTTCAAACTGTTTAGCCATTTCAACTACCGTATGATGAGACAGTTTTGACCATCCTTCGGTAGCTAATTTACCGTGGTGGGCATCTAAACTGATGATAATATGGCCTGGAAATTCCACACACGCATTTGCCACAAAATGAGGTTCCTTGATAGCTTGAGTGCCAATAATGACATAACTTACGCCGGTGTCTAAATAGGCTTGAATCGTATCTTCATCCCGAATCCCGCCGCCTACTTGTATAGGTATTTCGGGACAGGTTTTGACAAGGTGATGAATAATTTCGGCATTTACCGGTTTACCCGCAAACGCGCCATCAAGATCAATGATATGCAACCGTCTGGCGCCAGCCTGTATCCAACGCTCGGCCATCGCTATAGGGTTATCAGAGAAAATGGTATCATCTTCCATTCGACCCTGTTTGAGTCTAACACATTTGCCATGTTTTAAATCAATGGCAGGAATCACTAACATATTAAACCTCCTCAAATAAAAGATAAAGAAACTGGGTAGTGATGAAAGGTGGGGGATATTTATGATTTGCCATCACCCCGGCCTCTCCCCCAAAGGAAGATGGGAGACCAACGGCAACACCGGTTTACTCCCCTCACCCTCTGGGAGAGTGACTTGGAGTGAGGGAGGGCCTGTCACCCAAATTTCAGTACTACCTAAAACTGGAGTCCAAAACCGGTTTTGGACTCCTTATTGGAACTTTGTGTGCAACACCTAATTTAGTAGGTGAAAAATGAGAGCAGATGACAGAATTTCCTAGTAAAATAAAGTTAAATTTTCCAGGTTAAACCTTAATTATATGAGGATATTAGTCATGAGCAGAGATGATTTTATCATATAGTAATATCCTTATCTAGTTGTCCCATAATGAGTTTGGCCAGCAGGGATAACACCCCTTTGAGGGGTGTTATCCCTCAGACTTCAAGTACCACACTAGGTGAATACTACCACAAAACGGCTGTACGCTGTAGTATGTACACACTATGAAGCAGTTATAAACATAGAGTAAAAACCGTTAAATATAAATTGACAGTAGTGCTTATGTCAACTGGAGTTAACTGAAATTCCATTACACACCTAATGCTTCATTACGGTTTTGCACACTTCATGGTCAACCTCACCAGTTTCAAACACCGGCGAAGTTTGGCATCGGGTGGTAAGTTTGCAACTCCACTATTCGCTTTATGCCTTCGGCCGCCCGTTGACTAGCCCCCTGTCGCAATTGCAGATGTAATTCCAAAAAACGATGTTGTAAGCATTCTACTTGCTGCGGATGAGTTAACCACTCTAATATAGCTGCTCCTAATTGTTCTGGATTGACTTCATGTTGTAGAAATTCTGGCACTAACCTTTCTTTCGCCAACAAATTAGGTAATGAAAAGTAAGGTACTTTTACTAAGAGTTTAGCCAACCAGTAGCTAATTTCCGCCAGTCGATAAGCCACGACCATAGGCCGTTTGAATAGCATGGCTTCTAGTGTAGCCGTGCCGGAAGCGGTCAAAATTAGATCCGCCGCCGCCATCACTTGATGAGATTGACCGAGGACCCAAGTGAGTGGTAACTCGGTGGCATCTAGCGTTTGCAATTGTTGAGTAAACAAGGATTGCAGATGAGGACTGGCTAAGGGGACTATAAATTTTAACGTTGGGCAACGGGTGAGTAACCACTGAGCAGTTTGTAAAAAAATGTAGCCTAGTTTTCGCACTTCATTTAAGCGACTGCCAGGTAATAAGGCGATATAGGTGCCAGTTTCTACTAATCCTAGTTCTTTTCGCGCGGCCAGTTGATCAGAATGCAGTGGAATAGTATCTGCTAAGGGATGCCCAACAAATAATACCGGGAGATGATGACGTTGGTAATATTCGGCTTCAAAGGGAAATAGAGTTAACATTAAATCGCAGGCTTGAGCAATTTTATGCAGACGATATTCTCGCCAAGCCCATACTGAGGGGCTAACGTAGTGTATGGTCGGAATCCCGGCGGCTTTTAAAGAGGTTTCTAAGCCTAAATTAAAATCGGGGGCATCAATCCCAATAAAGACCGTGGGAGGATGTTGCAAAAAGTAATCACGTAAGCTATCTCGGCATTGTTTAAGCCGGGGAAAATGTTTAATCACTTCTACTAATCCCATGACTGATAACGTTTCTAAGGGGTAATGACTGTGAAAACCGGCGGTTATCATCTGGGGACCGCCAATGCCTTCAAAGGTCGCTTGGGGATAGAGAATATGTAGTGCGCGAATGAGATCAGCCCCTAACCAATCTCCTGAAATTTCGCCGGCAATGAGACCAAAACGCATATAGAGAATCTTCCAAATCGGTAGTATCTTAATTAGCCTAATTAAACATTAATTCTTTTGATTAGACTAATTGGAATTAGGATATTAATTGATAGTGGGTAAATATAGTAATCTTCATAAATTTTTGTACCTCCCCCGGACAATAGATGGTCTATTTTGGTAAGGGCAATCCCTGGTGGTTGCCCTTACGTAATGGATTAAATGGACCAAACCTACAGAAGTTCAAGGGATAACACCCCTCGAAGGGGTGTTATCCCTCGGACACCGAAAGCTTAAACGTTTAAAATGTACGATTCAAAGAATTTACAAATTTTCTCTTCTTCAAAATTCGTGGCCCATTGACGAATTTTCAGAATGAATGGTAACAATGGTGGATTCGATTTTTCCAAGTTCTCCAGTTCTTCGAGAATTCCCCCAATATCTCCTATATTCGCTAATTCATAGAGCATTTTTGCCTGTTCTGGCGTAGGTTCGACCCACAGTGTCGCCGTTGGAATGGGTGTTGCCACCGCTGGTTCTTCATAAATCCATTTGATTGGCAAATGTTTCGACAAGAGTTCCAATAAAGCCTCGACTCGAAATGGTTTGGCTATAAAATCGTTACAACCAGCGGCGAGGCTTTTCGCTTGGTCAGAATCGAACACACTGGCGGACGCCGCAATGATAGGAATTTGTTCAAATTCGGGCATTTTTCGCAACCGGCGTACCAATTCAAAACCATCGAGAATCGGCATGACTAAATCGGTAATAATCAGGTCTGGACGCGCTTCATGTACTTTTTCTAGTCCTTCTTGACCATTCTCCGCTTCTACCATTTGGAAACCGAGTGGGGTCAATAAATTAATCATCACCGAACGATTTTCCCATTTGTCATCAACCACAAAGATGCGACAAGGCGGACCTTCAAAGCCGATAATCAAAGGTTCGATTTTCTTTTCCTCGGTGACGAATGGTGCAACCTCTGGCAACTTGAGTTCCATCCCAAAAATGCTACCTTTCCCCAATTCACTTTCAACGCGCAATTCTCCTCCCATCATTTCAATCAATCGTTTCGTGATTGGTAAACCTAAACCGGTGCCTTCGGCTTTATGGAGGTGATTGCCGACCTGCTGGAACGGTTCAAAGATTTTGTTCAAGTCTTCTTTCGCCATGCCAAATCCTGTATCTTCGATTTGAAAGCGGATTTGGTCGTGGTGCCACCCTATTTTGAGACTCACTCCACCATTGGTGGTAAATTTAACCGCGTTGCCCAATAAGTTGAGGAGGATTTGCCGCAGGCGTTTTTCGTCCGCGTGAATGCCCACAGGCAATGGCGAAAGGGGTTCGTAAAGGAACATAATGCCCTTTTGTTGCGCCCGCATTCGAAACAAATCGGTCACGCCTTGAAGAAAGTCGTTGAAATTGAAATCAGTCGGATAAATTTCGATTTTACCCGCCTCAATTTTCGATAAATCCAGCACATCATTAATCAAGGTCAGCAAATATTCACCACTGCGCTGAATGATGCCAATCCCTTCTTGTTGTTTCACGGACAAGCCGCGATCCCGGGCTAAAATCTGCGTATAACCTAAAATTCCGTTGAGTGGAGTACGCAATTCGTGACTCATATTCGCGAGGAACGAACTTTTGGCTTGATTCGCCATCTCGGCTTGGGTTTTGGCTTGTTCGGCCACGGTTTTAGCTTGTGCGAGTTCTTTGGTACGCTCGGCCACACGGTCTTCTAACGTGGTAAATGCTTCCTGTAATTGTTTAGCCATTTGACTGAAGGATCGTGCCAAGGTGCCAATTTCATCATGACGGTCCACGGGTAAATATTGTGCTAACTCCTGTTTGAAATCTCTAGTAGCGATTTGTTGCGTGGCATTAATAAATTCATTAAGCGGTTTGGCTACTTGTCGGCGCAATATAATAAAAAGTAAGGTGACTTCTATAATCAAAGACAGAATCCCTAAAAAGAGAATAAAGCCTGCGGTTTTCACAGCTAACCCGGTTAGCAGCGATTTCGGATAGACCGTGACGAAATACCAATCTGGTCCTTTAAGTTTAGTCACCGCGAGGAATTGAGCATTTTTATGGTCTTCGATGACGGTGACATTAGCGAGTTTATGGGTAACTAATTCAAAGATATGGCTAAGATGTGGAACACCGGATTCACCCATATAAAACCGACCTTGTGCCGCTTGAATTGGTCCCATATAGTCTGGATCAACAATGAGACGACCATCTTGGCGAAAAATCATGTTATAGGTGCCTTCAAGGTGATCACTAATAGTCCGTTCAAATAACTCATTGAGTGGAATATCGTTGCCACTGGAAACCAGATGCCGCCCCCCTATATCAATCGGGGTAACACAAGCTACCATCCAGTTTTTGGCTACTTGATCATAGTAGAGTGAAGTCCAAGTAGTTTCTCGGGTTGGATTGTGTTTAACCTCAGCGAGGTAAAACCATTCCTCTTTTGTTATATCCAGATCCGCCGATATTTCCTTATACCAATCCAAGGTTAGCAAGTATCCAATGCTCGTACTTTCAGGTGTTGATACGTAAAAATTTTTAAATTGCGCATCCCAAGCCGGCGCATAACTGCTGATGAGGTCGTAAGCGATCACGAGACGACGGCGGAGTTCCGGAGTTACCTGAATGCCTCGACTTATAATTCCACCCATCCCTTTGCTGACAGCACCGTTAGGTCGTTTAACGCCTTGAAATTCTTCTGAACGAAGACGTATGGTCCCATCTGATTTTTTCTCAAAGAGTTGATTAAATCTTTCTTGCGGATCCTCATCACCAACACGTTGATAGCGTTCAATAAATTCTTTTTTGAAAACAGCATGATAATCCATAGCCAGTTTAAATAAATGGCTTTCCCGTTGTCCCCGTTCAACAATGTATTTTTCCAGTTGTTCAATGACTTGATGTTCTAAATTGGACATGACATGCCGATAGCTGACTAAAGTCACGGTGATAATAACCAACGCGATTCGCACACCCATTTTAATCAGCGTGGTGCGAGTGAGAGAAGATTGATTTGAATATTGCATGATAGTTACCTGGAATGGTTATTTTTATATTTTTATATTTTTATAGCTGTTCCCGCTCGAAAAACACCATTTTAAGCGGTCCACTAAATATTCTATCAGTTATTGAGAGTATTTGTCAAGAATGAGAAAAAGGTTTATTTTAACACGCTAAATTAAGATTAAATAACGACCAAAACTTCTAGCACGGTAGGTGTAAGTACTGAAGCAGAAATTCGGCGGTATTTTCCCTCACCCCCGACCCCTCTC
>DZAL01000432.1 GCA_022729575.1 Thiomargarita sp. | reverse complement strand
CATTCAACGGCAGGTCCATCTTCTCGATGCAACTTGCCGTTTTGGTACCATTGTTTAGTACCGTCGGCCCATTCAATGGCGGGTCCATCTTCCCGATGCAGATCTCCATATTTATACCAAGAGTAAGAGCCATCAGCCCATACCACAGCTGGTCCATCCAAACGGTGAAGCAAACCATCTTTGCACCAATGTTTGGCGCCGTTTGGAAATGTTGTTAAACCATCTTCCATGTTTTTCTCCTCTAGAGCTTTTCAAAAGCTACTGGTTTTAATACCTGCCTTAGTTTATTATATTTTATATAGTTTACTCTTGGATCTTCTTCTGAGCATTTCTCACCTTCAAACCACCATTCTTTGTAGCCATTAACATACTCCACGGCTGGTCCACCCTCCCGGTGTTGTTTGCCATTTTGATACCAACGTTTAGTACCACCAGCAAGTGTAATAGTTAGCCCATCTGCCAGTGGGTGATTAAAATCTAACTGCCACGTTTTGGAGCTATCACTATATTCAATGGCGGGCCCATCTTCTCGATGGAGCTCGCCATTTCGGTACCACTCTTTGGAACCATCTACATGTTCAAAGGCCGGTCCATCCTCTCGGTGCAACTTATCGTCTTGGTACCAACGCTTGGTACCAGTGTCACTTACTTCTAAACCTTGTCTCATGTTTTCTCCAGTTTTCTTTTAAGCAGCTGAATCAGCGGGTGGTTTTGTAGATAAAGTTCCCCACGTATCCACCACTCCTTATTACCGTTTGGGTGCTCAACTGCCGGCCCATCCTCCCGATGTAGTTTGTCGTTTAAGTACCAACGTTTGGTGCCGTCTGAATATTCAACAGCATGTCCATCTTCTCGATGAAGTTGGTTATTTATAAACCAAGCTTTATGACCATTCGTCCATATAACAGCAGGTCCGTTTTCCCGATGAAATTTACCATTTAGATACCAAGATTCGGTACCACCAGCATGCTCGACCGCTGGTCCATCTTCTCGATGTAACTTGTCGTTTTGATACCACTCTTTAGTGCCATCAAGCCATTCAATAGCAGGCCCGTCTTCTCGATGTCGCTTATCGTCTTGATACCAACGTTTGACTCCATTTGCATCTACTTCTAACCCCTGCTTCATATTTTTTCCATTTTTCTTTTAAGCAGCTGAATCAGCGGGTGGTTTTGTAGATAAAGTTCCCCACGTATCCACCACTCCTTAT